>JALSKR010000020.1 GCA_026988735.1 Sulfurimonas sp. | reverse complement strand
GTATAGATACTAAATAGATATGAAACTATTAGAGTAGTTATTTGGAACCGGTACTTTAGTGCCGGCTTATGTTGACTTTACCAATTTTAACTTAATGAGCAATCATTAAACTCACTCAACTAATCTTTCCAAGATTAGATATAAGAGAATTTCTATTCTTTTATATCTGATCTTGTCTAGGTGGCTATAGAGAGAGGGAAACGCCTGGCTCCATTCCGAACCCAGAAGCTAAGCCTCTCATCGCTGATAATACTGCACCTTTCAGGTGTGGAAATGTAGGTCGCTGCCTAGTTGATCAGTTTCTTTTCTATCTCCCATTCATTTTTTACAATATCCATATTTACTTTATATAAACGTTCAAGATAATAATCTCTTGAAACTTCTTTTGCTCCTAATGATTTAAGATGTTGTGTTGGTACCTGACAGTCTATAAAATCATATCCCCATTCTTTTAAATGTTTTACTAAAACAGCATATGCAGCTTTTGATGCATCACTGACTTCAGCAAACATTGATTCTCCGCAAAATACTTTTCCTATTGTCAAACCATACAAGCCACCTACCAGTTTTCCATCCAGATAGCTTTCAACTGAGTGTGCTATGCCCATGCCATGTAAAACGCTAAATGATTCTGCAAGTTCTTTATTAATCCAAGTACCATTTTGATCTTTTCTTTTAACAGAGGCACATTTGTGCAAGACTTCTTCAAAATTAGTGTCAAATTTATATTCAAACTTTTTCAATTTTTTTTTCAATGAAGGTCTTAATTTGAAATCATCGAGTTCCATTATCAGGCGTGGATTTGTTGACCACCAGAGTATAGGGTCTTGTTGTGAATACCAGGGGAAAATACCATTTTGATATGCTTTTAGTAACCTGGAAGGGTTTAAATCTCCTCCCCAGGCTACTATACCTTCTTTGTTGGCATCATGAGGATCAGGGAAAGAGAGTGAATAGTTGTCAAGCTGGGGTAGGTACATCAAACCTCTTTATATATATTTTCTAAGGTATTATTGTTTACAGTGACCTCGACCTCTCCGCCATTTTTAAGTTTGCCAAATAAGATTTCATCACTCAGTTTATCTGTGATATTGTTTTTGATATATCTTTTAAGCGGTCTTGCTCCCATCTCAGGTGAATATGTTTTTTCTGCTATGAATTTTACGACTTTATCAGAAACACTAACTGTTATTTTTTTCTTTTTTAATTCTTTATTGAGTTCTGCAATGAATTTTTTGACAATTCCTTCAACAATCTTAAGACTTAATTGATCAAACTCAATAATTGCATCTAATCTGTTTCTGAATTCCGGAGTAAAGAATGATTTTAACTCCTCATTTTTTGAGATAGATTCATCTTTATTGAATCCCATGACATTTCTAGCCTGAGCTCCAACATTTGATGTCATAATCAGTATAACATTTTGAAAATCTGCCTTATATCCATTATTGTCAGTGAGTGTTGCACTGTCCATTATCTGCAGTAATACATTTATAAGTTCCGGATGTGCTTTTTCTATTTCATCAAGCAGTAATACTGTGTACGGATGTCTTTTAATAGCTTCTGTAAGCAGGCCTCCCTGCTCATAGCCCACATATCCAGGAGGTGCACCTACCAAACGGCTGAGAGCATGTTTTTCCATATATTCGCTCATATCAAATTTTTCAAAATTTATACCTAACGTTTCACTTAATGCAATTGCAAGTTCAGTTTTACCAACGCCTGTCGGTCCTGAGAATAGAAATGATGCTATAGGTTTGTTCGGAGGTGTCAGTCCTGCTTTTGATATTTTAATAGCTTTTGTTACCATCTCTACAGCTTTTTCCTGGCCAATAACTCTTTGTCTGAGTTTATCTTCTAAATGTTGTAAAGATGTCGTTTCATTATGGGAAATTTTTGAATTACTGATTCCGACAATAGATGCTATAGTTTTTTGAATATCATTTGCGGTTACTTTTTCTTTTTTTCTTTTTTTAAGGTGAAATGATGCCGCTGTTTCATCAATTAAATCTATGGCAATATCTGGTAAAAATTTGTCAGTGATATAGCGTTTAGAGAGATCTACCGCTGTTTTTAATGCTTTGTCTGTATATTGTACCGAATGGTGTTTTTCGTATTTACCCTGCAGACCTTTAAGAATTTGATAACTTGTCTTTTTGGATGGTTCATTCACATCTATCTTGGAGAATCTTCTGCTGAGTGCCTTGTCTTTTTCAAAACCATTTCGGTACTCTGCAAATGTTGTAGCACCCATACATTTTATTTCCCCTGAAGCGAGAGCCGGCTTGAGTTGATTGGCTGCATCCATAGTTCCGCTTGTGCTTCCTGCACCTATAAGTGTATGGATTTCGTCTATAAACAAAATTGCCTTTGGTTCACGTTTAAGTTCATCCATAACACCTTTGAGGCGTTTTTCAAAGTCTCCTCTGTATTTTGTTCCTGCAAGCAATGCTCCTAAATCAAGCGCATAAAGTTTAGAGTCTTTGATGATGTCAGGAACATCATCTGCTGCAATACGTAAAGCCAATCCTTCTGCTATTGCTGTTTTTCCAACGCCCGGTTCACCTACAAGAATAGGATTGTTTTTCTTTCTTCTGCAGAGTATTTGTGTGACTCTTTGAATTTCATTGTCTCTGCCTATTACAGGATCAATTTTTCCTTCTTTTGCTTTTTCTATGAGGTTTATTGTAAATTTTTTTAAATTTGACTCTTTTTTTTCTTCATCCTGGTCTATATCAGGATGTGAAATTACTTCTAGGATATCAAGTTTTGTAATTTGGTATTTGTTAAGCAAAGCATAGGCAAATGTATGTTTTTCCTCAAAAAGAGTTGCTAAAAGATCACCTATATCCGCATTTGTTTGGCCGGATGATTGAACATGGCGTACCATTTTATCGATAAGACGGGAAAGTGCCACACTTTCATATGGATCCTGAATAATGTCGGCAGGGAGTGTTTCCATATTTTTTTTGATGTATTCACCAAGTTCTTCTTTCATTTTTGATACATTCCCGCCACATGTTTCTATAATTGATGCGCCCTCATCCGAACTTAACAAAAGATAAAATATATGCTCAATTGTCAGATATTCATGGTGGAGCTGTTTTGCAAATATTACAGATTTTTGAAATATATCATTGAGTGATGAGCTTATCATGTTATTCTTCCTCCATTGTGGCTTTTAGGGGAAAGCCATTGTCTTTCGCTTTGCGACGTACTTGCTTAAGCTTTGTCTCTGCGATTTCATATGTGTAAACACCACACAAACCTCTGTTTTTTTTATGTACTTCAAGCATTATATCTTGTGCTTCTTCATATGTTTTATGAAATATATTCATGAGTATGTCCACTACAAAATCCATAGGAGTATAATCATCATTGAGTAAAAATACAAAATATTTTTTTGGATACTTCAGTATAGTTTGCTCGTCTATTTCTAAATCTGTTTTTGTTGCCATTTTCCCTACTTTGCTGCTTGTAAAAAATCATCTATGATATCTGTCGGATTTTCAAGTCCGATAGAAATTCTAATAAGACCATCGGTAATTCCTAGAAATTTTCTAGTATTTTCATCAAAATCACTATATATGGTTGATGCCATATGCAGAGCAAGTGTTCTTGAATCGCCTATATTTGCTGTTATTGTTGCCAATTTTGTTTTTCTTAAAAAATTATATGCTTGTTCTTTGCTTTGCATGTCAATTGTTAAAAGTGTTCCGCATCCGTATTGGAAAGCTTCTTTGTATCTTGTATGATGCGGATGAGATTCAATACATGGATGGTTTACAGCTATACCGTGTTTGGCGAGTTCCAAGGCTACAGTTTCAACACTTTTGATAATTCTTGGCAGTCTTAATGCCAGTGTTTCAAGACCAAGCAGTGTTTGATAGCTTGCATGTGCATTTGCACTCATTCCCAAGTCTCTTAAAGCCCGTTTTTTTGCATTTGGTATGAGGGCCATCTTTCCTGCCCCTTTGATAAATTTTTTCAAAAACTCATAACGTTCTGTTTTAAATTTATCAGTATTTTCATTGATGGCACGAAAGACGACACAGCCTCCCAGTGCAGATGAATTTCCTGAGATGATTTTTGTAGTTGAATAAACACTAATATCTGCACCGAGAGCTAAAGGGGAAACACTTAAAGGGGTTATCGTGTTGTCAACAATGAGAGCTACGTTGTACTTATTTGCAATTGCAGCAATTTTCTTAATATCGGGAAGTCTCATATTAGGGTTGCCGACACTTTCTAAAAAAATTATTTTTGTATTGTCATTGATAGCTTTTTCTATAGTGTCTAATTCATCAACATCAAAAAAACGGGTTTTTATACCGAATCTGCTCAGCGTTTCATCAAACAGTGCATATGTTCCGCCAAAAAGTCCTCCGATACTGATAATTTCATCTCCTTGAGAGAGTAAAGACATAACAGCAAGTGTTGTAGCTCCCATTCCTGAACTTGTCGCCACTGCTCCAATACCACCATCCATTTCTGCCATAACGGATTCGAGTTTTGCTGTTGTAGGATTGCCCATTCTTGAATAGAGGGGTTTTTTTACATTGCCATTGAAAATTCCTTCTGCTGTTTCCGGGCTTCCGTAAGAAAAAGAAGCTGAAGAAACTATACTCGGGGAGACCGCTCCTTCTTTGCTTCCAATACTTTGTACAAATTTTGTGCAGTAGTTTTCAAATTTATTCATATTTCACAACCTTTTAATAATCTATAAATTATAGCAAATTAGAGATAATATTTATCCTATGTACTTTAATTATGTTAGAATTCTAAAGAAGAAATTTATTAATTAATATCAGGAAACAGAAATGGATAATCAAACAACTTTAAATAGACTCAATGAAAAAGTTTCAAATATTCTTGAAAAATATCATGCACTCAAAGGTGAAAATGAGATGATGCGAAATGAGATTGTGACGCTCAAAGCAGACTGCGAATTGAAAAATCAGGAAATTGAAAGACTGCACGAAGAAAATGCACAAAAAGATATAGAAATAGAAGAAATTGTAAATAAAATTGAAAGTATCTTAGGTTAACAATATAATGAGTAAAAAGTTTGGACTACATATAGGAGGTCGTAGATTTGATGTAGATGTAGAAGACAAATTTGCCAATTTTTTGTATACACAAATGTCAAAAGATTTTAATATGGAAGGTAATAATGACATTAAAGTTTTATTACAAGCATATGTACGAAAAGCTCATGAACTCTATGCGCAAAACCAAGAAATAGAAGAGATATTGGTAAAGATTGAAGATTAGACTATATTTTATAAATATATAAGTTAAAAGTGATATAATTTCACCCTCTCAATCAGAGAATGGTGTGCGCTCGTAGCTCAGCTGGATAGAGCACTGGTTTGCGGTACCAGCGGTCACACGTTCGAATCGTGTCGGGCGCACCATTTTTTCCAAAAACTTTGTTATCTCATCAATTATACAATCACTTTAAAAACCATTTTTCCTTGTTATGAGTATACAGTAAGCTTTCTTTCTATAAAAAAAGATTACAATACGTTATTACTTTAAGGAGAAACAATGAAAATACGAAATTTTTTATGCCTGAGTGGAATGCTTCTGCTTTCAACAACACTCTTTGCTGTTGAAGCGACTCATGAAGAGGATGCATCTCGTGCACATATTGAAGCAAAACACCATGAAGAGGGTAACCTTTATATTGTAACAAAAGGTCTTATAAGCCTGGGTGACAATTATACGGAAGAAGCAAAAGGTACAGAACCTGAAGCAATATTAAAAGGTGACAAAGGAGAGGGATTCGGCATTGACTTGGGATATAGACTCGGCTATGGCTTTGCTACGGAATTTGACTTTTCCTATACACATACGACTGTTACAAAATCTGTTGTCGGTGAAGCAGATGTAAGTGCAGGAGCTGATTATTACAGCTATGGTATAGATTTACTGTATGGATATCATGTAAATGAGGAAATTGTTCTTTTTGGAAAAGTAGGATGGGAACTTGAGAAAGAAAAAATCAGCGACTTTGGTATTAATGGAACCAATAACGGATTTACATATGCTGCAGGAATGGAATATGGTCTTTCCTCTCATTGGGCACTTATAGGAGAGTATGAAGGTTCTTTGATAGATGGTCCGCGTGGAAATAATATTTTTGCCGGCCTCAGTTATACATTTTAAAATATACAATATAGTTTAAAATATGCAATCTTGTCTGTGAAGAGAATCTTTGTACTTCATGGACAAGTGTTGTTTTATCTCCTTATCGCTTAACTGGATAAAGCAGGGCCCTCCTAAGGCCTAGCTCGAGGTTCGAGTCCTCGTAGGGAGACCATTCATCCATTCAAACAAATTTAATAAAAGGGTGAACTTCGTTTTCTATCAACAACAGTTACTAAAACACTTTTATGTTAAACGAACTCGATACGGTGTAATAAAATGGGTTCAAACTACATTAGAACAATCAGAGTTAGAAGATATAAATAGTTATATTGGGAAGATGTTTGATAGGATATTGAACTGATGGATACAGGACTTACACCTGCAAAAAAACAGTTTAATGACTAAAATGCTATAATATTATAAAAGGAAGTTAGTCATGCAAACAATTCAAATAAACAACGCTGAAATAGAAATGCTTATAGCATCCAAGTATGGTAATGATACGCAAAGTTTGTTAAACGATTTTGTGCAGTTTATAAAACTCTCTTTTGATGATGGGTATCCTGCCATTAGTAAAGAGGAAGCAAGAAAAAGAGTTACTCAAGCTGTAGAAGAGGTAAAATGTGGTAAAGCAACACTTCTAACACAAGAAGAATATGATAAAGATATGGATGAATTTTTAAACTCACTCTAAAATATGAAAATAATCAGAAGAAGAGAGTATCTTATTGCCCTAAAAGTAATACTTGTTTTTATTGCAAAGGACAGCAAAAATAGAGCGTTACACTTTAAAAATCAACTTGACGCTAAAATAGAAGATCTAGACCATTTTCCTTATAAGTTCAAACAATCAAAAAATCATCATGATGAAAATGTTCGTGATATGATTTTTAAAGGTTTTACAATTACTTACCTTGTTGAAAAGCATAAAGAAAAGATTTATATACTTGATATTTACAAGTGGATAGACAAGTAGTCATTATTTGTTTTTCCAAATCCCTTAATATAGCCACTTAGACTACTATTACGGTCTCTCGTAGGGAGACCATAAAAAAGGCATGACTTTTGAAATACTTTTTCTTTGTTTTATTGTTTTTTTTACAACTTCATGCACAAATCACTGCGTATAAAATTACTCCAGACAATACTTTACATGTAACAAAACAAAAAATAAAAATACTTGATGCAAAAATTTTACATTTTGAGACTAAGAAGAGTATTCCTTTTCATGAAATTTCAGATCTTGTTTATGAAGACGGCTTTGTATATTTTGTGAGTGATCAGGGATATTTGTATAAATTTTCTATCAATATTTCTGATACTAAGATTAGCGGCTTGCAGTATCTCAATGCTTATATTTTAAAAAATAAAAAAGGAAAACAATTAAAAAAGAAAAAGAGAGATGCTGAGGGGTTGGCTCTTTGTAAGAATAATCTGTTGATCTCCTTTGAGCGAAAACAGCGAATTTGTCTGTATAGCAAAAACGGCGTAAAAATAAAAAAAATACAATTGCATCAGGATTTACAAAATAAGGACAATTATATCAGTAAGAACAAAGGACTTGAAGCCGTTACATGTAACGACAAGTATGGCGTTGTGACGGCACCGGAACTGCCGCTGAAAAATACAAATGTAAAGTATCATACTCTCTATGCGAAAGATAAAGTATTTAAATTCAAGGCTGATGGGAGTATAGTAAGTTTGGAGTTTTTTTCAGAAAATACTGTTTTGGTACTGCTTCGTGATTTTAGTTATTTGACACGCAGACGGGTGAGTACTTTGATGAAAGTATACTTAGATAGATGTAATGAGTCCAGAGTGTGCCAAAGTGAAGTTTTAGCCAAACTTGACTCTTCACACGGTTGGAAACTTGATAATTTTGAAGGTTTGACACATGTATATGCAAACAAATATCTGATGGTCAGTGATGACAATGAGAATATGCTGCAAAAAACACTTTTGGTGCTTTTTGAAATTGTGCCCTAAGTGTTAATTTTATCTTTTATGACTTTTGCAAGTTCGCTGCATTGTGCGATTTTTTGTGTATAGTTTGTATCGTTGTTGAGTAAAATTTTTACAAAAGCACTGCCGACTATTACACCGTCAGCCCCCTGTACTTTCTCTTTTGCTGTTTTTTCATTCACGCCAAAACCTACATATACGGGTGTTTTGGTGTATTTTTTGATAGATGCCAAAAAAGGTTGTAAATCTTCCGCTTTGCCCGAACCTGTTATTCCTGTATAGGCAACCATATAGATAAATTTTTGTGCATCGCTGACAACAGTCTGTATTCTCTCTTCGCTGTCTGTAGGTGCGACAAAAGAGATGTTTGCAATACCGTTGCTTTGAAATAAATCTTTGTATGCCAACGCCTCTTCATGGGGAACATCGGGAATGATAAGCCCGTTTACCCCGAGTTCTTTTGCCAAGGGAATCAGTTTTTGCATATTTTGTTGGTAAAAACTGTTGAAATAGCCCATCCACAGCGTATCTATCTGCGGGGCAACCTCTTTTGAAATTTCGAGTAAATCTTTAAATTTGAATCCAAGTTCCAGTGATTTGTGATTTGCTTTTTCTATGAGCGGTCCATCAGCAACCGGATCAGAAAAGGGAACACCAAGTTCTAGCGTATCAACACCGCTTTGTGCGAGGGAGAGACTCAAGTCAACTGTAAAAGATTTCTCCGGATATCCGGATGTTATATATGCTACTAAGTTTTTCAAATTATTTTTCCAAGTCAGGGATTTTTAATAAGGAGTATTTTATTTTACTGAGTTTGTTGTCCTGTCTCAAGTCGTCATTCCAAACCGCAAACATATCACTGATATTTAACAGCCAGTCTGTTGTTTCATCACTGACAGGCGGTTTTTTTTGACGTAAAGATTCAAGCTCGTCTTCAACAAAAGCAGCCAGTTTGTTCATCGGTATAATTTTCAGATAACCACTTGCTGATTTTATATTATGAAATACACGAAAAAGTTCATTGACACTTCTTTCGTACATATTGGGTTTTGAAAGGTCCAGAATCATAACTTCCATACTTTCAACCATCATAGCATAGTGATCTAAAAACTCATCAATAATTTCAAAATCAAAGTTTTCTTCTAAATCACTTCTTATGCCCATAAAATAATTCTCCTATATAGTTCAGATTATAGCAATTTTTGGCTAAAATACATCTATATAATATAATAAAGAGTTTTAAAATGAGTAAAAAACTAACTATAGCGACTATAAAAAAAAGAAAGGGCGAAAAGCCTTTGGTCATGATTACAGCTTATGACGCACTCTTTGCAAAACTGTTGGAGCCAAGTGCAGATATGATTCTGGTCGGTGACAGTTTAAATATGAGCTTTGCCGGCCGCAGCGATACAATAAGTACAACGCTGGAGCAGATGATTTATCATACAAATGCTGTCTGCAAAGGGGCACAAAACAGTTTTGTAGTTTGCGATATGCCTTTTGGAACCTATACATGTAAAGAAAATGCTTTAGAAAATGCCATAAAAGTTTTTCAAAATACACCGGCTGACTGTGTGAAGATAGAAGGCGGGAGAGATAAAGCTGAAATAATAAAGCATTTGACAGATAACGGTATTGCAGTATGTGGACATATCGGACTTTTACCACAGTCAGTAAGAAGCGAAGGCGGCTACAAAGTCAAAGGAAAATCCGCTGATGAGAGAGAACAACTCTTAAGAGATGCCAAAGCAGTTGAAGAAGCCGGTGCCTTTTGTATGGTTATTGAGGGGACAAAAGCAGATGTTGCAAAAGAGATTGCACAGAGTGTGACGATTCCGGTTATCGGAATAGGTGCAGGTGCTGATGTTGACGGGCAGGTTTTGGTTTTTTCAGATATGTTGGGATTGTTTGAAGAGTTTACACCAAAATTTGTAAAAAAATATCTTGACGGTGCTACTTTGGTAAAAAATGCTCTCAAAGAGTATGCAGATGAAGTTGTGAGCCGTAAATTTCCAACTGAGGAACATATATACTAATGGAAAGAGTGGTAAATATTGAAACTTTTTCTCTTGAAGAAGAGAGCAGTGAAGTTACATTGCGTCCGGATGCGTGGAGTGAATATATCGGACAGGAACAGATTAAGAAAAATCTTGCTGTTTTTATAGAAGCTTCAAAAAAAAGAGACGAGGCTCTTGATCATGTTTTGTTTTACGGACCTCCCGGACTTGGCAAAACGACTTTAGCCTTGATAATTGCCAATGAAATGAATGCGAACATTAAAGTGACAGCAGCACCGATGATAGAAAAAAGTGGTGATTTGGCTGCAATTTTGACAAACCTGGAAGAGGGGGACATACTTTTTATAGATGAGATACACAGGCTCTCACCGGCAGTGGAAGAGATTTTATACTCTTCGATGGAAGATTACAGAATTGACATTATCATAGGAAGCGGTCCTGCGGCACAGACAGTAAAAATTGATTTGCCGCGATTTACACTTATAGGCGCTACAACAAGAGCAGGAATGCTCTCAAATCCTCTTCGTGACAGGTTCGGTATGAGTTTTCGTATGAATTTTTACAATCAGGAAGAACTGGCAAAAATCATTGTACAGGCATCAAACAAGCTTGAATGTCAAATCATTCACGAAGCGGCTCTTGAGATTGCAAAAAGAAGTCGTGGAACTCCCCGAATTGCATTACGTCTTTTACGCCGAGTAAGAGATTTTGCCGAGGTTGCCGATGAAAAAAATATCAACCATCAGCGTACCCGGTATGCTTTGGATGAGCTTGGTATCAACTCACACGGCTTTGATGAGATGGATTTGCGTCTGCTGACACTTTTAGCAAGTGCCAAAGGGCGTGCAATGGGGCTGAGTACCATAGCCGCGGCATTGAGTGAAGACGAGGGAACGGTAGAAGATGTCCTTGAGCCTTATCTCCTTGCAAACGGCTACTTGGAGAGAACGGCAAAAGGAAGACGCGCGACACCTGCAACCTATGATGTTTTAAATATGTCATGTGTTAATGAAGACGGGACACTTTTTTAGATGAAGTCACAATATTTTATAGCCATTTTGTTTGCAACTTCTTTGTACTGGATGTATCTGCTCTATGAGCCTTTTTTACTTGTGATGACTATTGCCGCTTTACTGGCAATTTCTACGGCTACGATTAATAACTACTTTGAAGAGTTGTTTTCTTCTCGCTTGTTGGCAGCATTTGCTTCAAGTCTGTTGCTTGCAATGCTCTTTTTCGCACCGCTTGGCTATTTTTTGGCAACACTTACAATCAAGCTGAACAATTTGGAGCCGAGCAGTCTGCAAAATATAGAACTCTATATAAACGGACTGATTACCAATCCACCGAAATTTCTACTCTTTTTAAAACCTTATCTTTCAGATTCTTTGAAAGGAGTAGATATTAACAGTTTGACTGCAAATGCTTTACATGTAGCTGCGAAAATAGGAACATTCAGCGCAGGTTTTGTCAAAAATGCTTTTTTGGTCATTGTTTTTTACTTTTTTTCTCTGTATAACGGGGCTACCATTGTAGAGTTTTTAAAACGTGTTGTACAGATGTCGGTTGAAGACAGTACTTTGCTGGCACGGGAACTTTCAGCTGTTATGAGTGTTGTTTTTTACTCTATTATCGCTACGGCGATGTTTGAAGGTGCACTCTTTGGTATAGCTGTTTCTTTTATGGGCTATAACGGTCTGCTCTTTGGAATTATGTACGGATTTGCTTCTTTGCTTCCTGTTATAGGGGGAGTCTTAATGTGGCTTCCGTTTATGATTTATGAATTTTCTGTAGGGCATAATGCAAATGCTGTTTTTATAGCACTCTATTCAATTATTGTAATTTCCATTATAGCGGATACTTTTGTGAAGCCTTTGATAATCAAGGAGATAAACAATAGACTGCTCAAAGAGAGTGATGCACAGCTCAACGAACTTGTTATTTTCTTCGCAATTATTGCAGGACTGACAACTTTCGGATTCTGGGGAATGATTTTAGGACCTGCAATCACAGCTTTTTTTCTTGCAATTTTAAAACTTTTTGAAGCAAGAACGCAGGAGTGTGAAACAAAGAGTGAAGGAACAGTTTAGTTGTAAATTTCTGGTTTGTCATTTTTCCATCTGCGGTGTAGCCAAAACCAAAATTTCGGCTCTTTTCTTATAATGGAGCTAAGCCAGTCAGCCTGCTTCTGTGTCGCTTTTTGGATGTCATCCTGTTCATTGTCTGTTCTGTCTACTTTAATCTCATCAGCGATAACAATCGTGTACTTTTCTTCATCGTCTGTTCGGATATGTACAGGTACGATGGCCGCATTGAATTTTCTTGCAAGATAGGCCGGGGTTGAGGTCATACGCAATGGTTTTCCCATAAACTTGACCATCACACCTTCTCTTTCATTGATATTTGTGTCTATAAGTATACCGCTGGCTTTACCTTGTTTTATAAGCCTGATAAGCGGTTTTACGACATTTGTTTTTTCAAGATTTGTGTTACCGAATCTTGCTCTTGCATCAAGCAGCCACTTCTCATAAACTCTGTTTTTAAGCTTTTTGTAAACTGGGGCAATGGTCTCTACATGTAAAGCAAGACCGATACCACCAAGTTCCCAGGCAGAGTAATGCGGTGTAACATAAATAACAGCGCGGCCTTCTTTGTGAATTCTCTCAACTTCTTTTTTATTTACCACTGTAATTCTGCCGGCAATTTCTTCTTTGCTGAGGTGACGAATTTCCATAAGATGCATAAAATTGTAAAGGAGATTTTTGAAACTGTAGCGGGTAATTTTATCAATTTCTGTATCACTCATACTGTTGTCAAAGGCATAGTTGAGGTTTTGTCTGACGATGCGACGGTATTTCTTTGCTGTTTTGTAGCCGATAAAAGCCAAAAATGTAAAAAAAGCTTTTCGCGCAGTATGCGGCAGCAGCATCAAAATATTTTCAATAAGTAAGAGAAATTTATAGCCCATATAAAAGCTCCTTTGCTTTTTTTGTGATTTTTTCTACAGGAATTTCTTTTATAGAGAAGTCATTCTTGTCTATTTTTAAAATATTGACGTTTGAGGGTGATTTTATGCCGATATTTATAGGTGTTTCATAAATCATTCTTGTTGTTGTGGGTCCCAGCAATGTAATTGAGGCAATGTTTTGTGCCCATGCTAGATGTGTCGGACCTGTGTCGTTGCCTATGAGTAAATCCATACTTGATATATAAGAGACAAGTTCACTCAGGGTGAGTTTTGGTGCAATGGTCGCATATTCTGAATGTTGTGCAATCCACTCCGCAGATGTTTTTTCTTTTTCATTTCCCCAGATGATGTAACATGCTTCTTTGAGTGCGTTGCAAACGTCTGCTATGTGTTCTTTGGGGTATATTTTTGAATCCCAAGAAGCACCTACAACAATAGTAATATTTTTTTTGGATTTTTGTAAAGGAAATTTTTGTGTTATTGAAAAAATAGGTTTTTTTTCTAAAATCATACTATCAGTTATTGGAAAATTCAGAGCATCTGAAACGATAAAACAGTTACGCTTTACAACATTCTCTTCATAGGGAATTGATGAGGTCGTTTTGTAAAAAAGAGTAGCAAGTGGTTCTCGTATTGAGTTTTTGTCAAAGCCATGTGTATTTTTTCCGATTATTCTAGCAACAATTGCTGATTTTAAAAGCCCCTGCATATCAATAATAATATCGTAATTATCCAGCGCAGAAAGCTTTGCGATTGTTTTTTTTAATAAAGAAAAACTTTTTTTCTTTTTGAGAGCTTTTAAATTTACAGTATGTACTGCGTTTATCTCTTTGGTTACATGTAAAACAGAGGAAAAAACTTCTTCACAAATCCAATCAATTTGTGCAGTAGGATAATATGTTTTTATATATTGCAATACTATGGCGCTGTTTATAATGTCTCCAAGTGCGGAGAGCCTGACGATAGCTATTTTTTTAATATCTTTTTTCATCAATGACATTATACCAATAATAGTAAATCTTTGATATAATTCAAATAAATTAAGAAGGAGTGACTTGTATGGTTCCTATAGATATTCAACATTTTGCCGAAGGTAGAACAAAGGCCAGAGCGTATTTTTGCTATCTTTTTTCTAAAAATATTCCCAATAGGCTTCCTTCTTTGAGTGAAGATATGATTATGCCGAGACTGTTAAAAATTAAAGCAGATCTTGAAAACTGTGAGGGAGTCTATCTTCTTGACCACAAGGGTGTACAGGTAAGTCCGACTTTTACAAAAGATGATCAGATAGATGATGATATAGGAAAGATTCGTGCTGACCGTGCGTATTATTATCGTGCAGTCAGAGAAGGCAGATGTACGATTACCGATCCATATCCTTCGCTGATTACAGGTGAATTGACTGTAACAGCATCGGCACCTATATATGATGAAAACGGTTCACTCAAGTATGTGGCATGTCTTGATATGCCGCTTGAAGAAGTCCTCAAAATTGCACACCTTAATAAAATGGATACTTTTTTTGCTGAGTTCTTTAAATTAGTTTATGGTGGTTTTGCATTAGCACTTGTAGCGATTGCTTTATTACTGTTTGTAAAGGGTGTAGAGAGTTTTTTTGAATATGGAATTTCTATAAGACATTTTCAGATTAAAGATGTTTTTGAGGCAACAATTTTGCTTACACTCTCCTTGGCAATTTTTGATCTTTCTAAAACGCTGATAGAAGAGGAGATTTTAGGACGCTATAAAGAACATGATATATCCGGACCACATAAAACCATGGTTCGCTTTTTAGGTTCTATTATTATTGCCTTGTCTATTGAAGCATTGATGTTGGTATTTAAGTTTGCTATTACAGATCCAAATAAGTTGCTGTATGCAATGTATATTGTGGCTGGTGTCGGTATATTGATTGTTTCTTTAGCGGTATATATTAAATTTACAAAATTAAGAATTGATGAATAATGATTGCAATAATTGACTACAATATGGGAAATTTGGCAAGTGTAAAAAATGCCTTTGCCAAGCTAGGACAAGATACAGTAGTAGAAAACAATCCTGAAAAATTTCAAGAGTATGATAAGCTTATTCTGCCAGGAGTAGGGGCATTTGGTGATGCGATGGAGCATTTAAAAGAAAGAGGTATGGTGGAAGCAATTCAAGAGTTTGCACAAAGCGGTAAGCCGATGCTGGGCATATGTCTTGGGATGCAATTGTTGTTTGAAAGTTCACAAGAGTTTGGGAATCATGAGGGCTTGAGACTTATAAAAGGCAATGTAGTCAAGTTTGATGCTCAAAAATTTGAAGAGCCGCTAAAAGTTCCACATATGGGTTGGAACAGAATGTTTACAAAAAAGCATCCTTTGTTTGAAGGGCTTGATGATGAACATTATCTTTATTTTGTGCATACATATCATGTTACATGTAAAGATGAAAGTGACAGCATTGGTGAAACATACTATGGATATAAATTTACATCGGCAGTTGCCCATGACAATATCATTGGTATTCAGCCACACCCAGAAAAAAGCCATAAAAACGGTTTACAGATTTTACAAAATTTTATAAAAATATAAAGGAAAATAGATAGATGACACTCTACCCGGCAATAGATTTAAAAGATGGAAAAGCAGTTCGTTTGACAAAAGGTTTGATGGAGAGTGCAAAAATCTACTCAAACGAGCCTTATGAATTGGTGAAAAAATTTGAAGAGATGGGTGCTGAGTGGGTGCATTTGGTGGATTTGAACGGTGCATTTGCAGGAGAACCTAAAAACCTTGAACAGATCATCAAGATTCGTAAAAATTCCAATGTAAAACTTGAACTCGGCGGTGGTATTCGTGATGAAGAGACGATTCAAAAGATGCTTGACATCGGCATAGACAGGATTATTTTAGGCTCTATTGCTGTCAAAGATCCACAGTTTGTGAGAGATATGGCTGCAAAATATCCTATTGCTGTGGGCATTGACGCAATAGACGGTTATGTGGCAGTTGAGGGTTGGGGTGAAGTGAGTACGATGCTCGCTACTGACCTGGCAAGAGAGTTTGCAAATGCCGGTGTAGAGGCGATTATATGCACAGATGTCGGGAAAGACGGTACACTCAGCGGTATTAATGTGGATTTTACACTTGATATTGCCAGAGCAAGTGGAATAAGTACAATTGCAAGCGGCGGTGTGAAAGACGAAGATGACATAAAAGCTCTGACAGCCACAGGTGAAGTGGATGGTGTTATCATAGGAAAAGCTTATTATGAGGGCAGGCTGGATTTAGCCAAAATGTTTAAATTGGTAAATTAATAGCAAAACAAACAGAATTTTGCTATTATTAGATATAAATTATGCAAAATATTATGTAAAGGATTTCAATTGAAATTACTTGTTGTTGATGATAGTTCTACAATGCGTCGTATTATAAAAAATACATTGGCTCGACTTGGTTATAAAGATGTACTTGAGGGTGCTGATGGCGTTGAAGGTTGGGCACAAATGGATGCTAATCCAGATATAGATATGCTTATAACTGACTGGAATATGCCTGAGATGAACGGGCTTGAGCTTGTCAAAAAAGTTCGTGCGGATGAACGCTTTAAAGATACTCCTATCATTATGGTTACGACCGAAGGCGGAAAAGCAGAGGTTATTACAGCACTTAAAGCCGGAGTGAACAACTATATCGTAAAACCGTTTACACCTCAGGTTTTAAAAGAAAAACTTGGTGCAGTGATGGGTGTATCTGAGTAATGCAGGAGCATTACTACGAATTAGTAGTGAAAGTCTCTTCACATCATGAACTCTTTGCAGATTTTTTGGCAGATACCCTGCCGATTGGTTTTGAAGAGACAGACAACGGGTTCATTATAAGAAGTGAAGAAGAGCTTGACACTATAATGTGGGGGCTTGAGCAGTTTGCGGAAGCTTTGCAAAAAGCACTCGGTAAATCTGTAGAAGTAGAGTGTACACAAAAAAAACTGCAAAACAATGACTGGGTAGAATCTTATAAAAACAGTATAGAGCCCCTTGTTATAGATAAATTTTACATCCATCCTACATGGAGTGACAATCATCCAAACCTGATAAACATAGTAATAGATCCGGCGCTTGCTTTTGGTACAGGACATCATCCGACAACCGCCTCTTCTCTCCGCGCAATTTCTCAATATGTAAAAAAAGATGACAGAGTTTTAGATGTTGGTTGTGGCAGTGGTATACTGGGTATTGCAGCTATGAAGCTCGGAGCTGTCGTGGATGCTTGTGACACGGACCCTGTATCGGTTGAAAATTCTATAAAAAATGCAAAATTGAATAATTTGGAGTTTCACTCTATCTGGGAAGGGTCTGCTTCAAATTTGGATGAAAAGTATACTATAGTCGTGGCAAATATAGTTGCAGATGTGTTGACATTTATCGCAAATGATTTAAAAAAAGTAATGGCAGAGGACGGAATCTTAATTTTATCTGGTATACTGGATAAGTATGAAGAAAAAGTTCTTAATGCTTATAAAGATTGTAAAATAGCACAAAGAATAGCCCAGGATGAATGGGTTACATTAGTTTTAAAAAGAGAGAAAAAATAAAAATGGCAGATAACGGAAACAAGAACAATAATAATAACTTTTTTAATCAAAATCCACTGATAACATTTGCAATATTTTCAGTTGTAGTGATTTTGTTGTTTAAAGTAATGGTTGGCGAAGGTGCCGGTAACAGTCCAGTAATGGGAACATCAACAACAAGAATTAAGCCGGTTGACTATTCAGAGCTCAAATCGCTGGTAAAATCCAAAGCAGTCAAAAAAGTTGAAATAGGACAGACATATATCAGAGCTATTTCAACTGATGGCTCAAAGATATATACAACAAGAGTTGTTAAGGGTGATAATGAACTTATAAAGCTTTTAGACAAAGAAAAAATTGACTATACAGGTTTCAGTGAAACAAACTGGTTTACCGAGATGTTCGGTTGGCTGTTTCCGTTTTTGATCATTATTGCCATCTGGATGTTTTTTGCGGGTCGTATGCAAAAAAGTATGGGTGGGGGATTACTTGGAATGGGCAACTCCAAAAAGTTGATCAACTCAGAAAAACCGGATACAAAATTTGATGATGTGGCCGGTGTCGAAGAAGCAAAGGAAGAGGTACAGGAGATTGTAGATTTTTTAAAATATCCTGGACGTTATGTTGAAATCGGTGCAAAAATTCCTAAAGGTGTTTTGCTTGTAGGTAGTCCCGGTACCGGGAAAACACTCTTGGCAAAAGCCGTTGCAGGAGAAGCGGAAGTTCCGTTTTTCTCAGTAAGCGGTTCGAGCTTTATAGAGATGTTTGTCGGTGTGGGTGCAGCGCGTGTAAGAGATTTGTTTGAACAGGCAAAAAAAGATGCACCGAGTATTATATTTATAGATGAGATTGATGCTATTGGTAAAAGCCGTGCAGCCGGTGGTGTAATGGGCGGAAATGACGAGAGAGAACAGACGCTCAATCAACTCCTGGCAGAGATGGACGGTTTCGGTACAGATACTCCTGTTATTATTCTTGCAGCGACAAACAGACCGGAGATTCTTGACCAGGCACTGTTGCGTCCCGGACGTTTTGACAGACAGGTACTTGTGGACAAACCTGACTTTGAAGGTCGTGTCAAGATTCTAAAAGTACATGTAAAGAATGTAAAAATAGACAAAGATGTAGACTTGGAAGAGTTGGCGCGCCTGACAGCAGGACTTGCCGGTGCGGATTTGGCAAATATTGTTAATGAAGCAGCACTGCTTGCAGGAAGAAAAAGTCAAAAAACAGTGAAGCAAAAAGATATGTATGAGGCAGTTGAGCGTGCCTTGGCAGGACTTGCTAAAAAATCCCGTCGTATCAATCCTAAAGAGAAAAAAATTGTTGCCTACCATGAAAGTGGACATGCTCTCTTGGCTGAGACAACATATGGTGCCAAAAAAGTTTCCAAGGTTTCCATTGTCCCTCGTGGATTGGCAGCACTTGGTTATACACTGAACAAACCTGAAGAAAACAAATATATGATGCAGATGCATGAGTTGTGGGCGGAAGTAGATACTTTACTCGGTGGACGTGCTGCTGAAGAGGTGTTTATAGGTGAAATTTCTACAGGTGCCGGAAATGATTTAGAACGGGCAACTGATATTATAAAATCTATGGTACAGACATATGGAATGAGTGAAATTGCAGGACTGATGGTTCTTGAAAAATCCCGCCAGTCATTTTTGGGTGGTCCACAACAGGCAACACGTGAATACAGTGAAAGAATGGCTGAAGAGATGGATGAATACATCAAAAAGTCATTAGACGAACATTATAAAGCTGTTGTCAATCGTTTAGAAGAATATCGTGGTGCAATTGAAGCTATGGTTGCATTACTCTATAAAAAAGAAAATATTACGGGTGATGAAGTTCGAGAAATTATTATAAATTTTGAAAAAGAAAATGGCATAGAGTCTAAAGTTGTAGAAAACAGTGAGAGTATCGAAGAAGAATTAAAAGCAGATGCTACCATGACAGACACTGAAAACAGTGACGGAAAAAGTGATGAAAAATAATCTTTTTATTGTAAGTAAAAACGGGTATAAGTATATTGGTTATGCCTTGTTTGCTGCCCTTGTTTTTTTGGTATTGGATTTAGAATTTCTGTCACTTTTTGCTTTTGTATCAGCCCTGTTCTTTGTCTACAGTTTCAGAAATCCTGAAAGAGAGCTTGCATTTTTAGATGACAAAGCCGTAACTTCTCCTGTTGACGGTGTTGTAAAATCTATAGATGAACTTGAAAGCGATGAGTATGCCTATAAAGTAGTTATTGAATCAGATTACAGAAATGTCGGTGTATTACGGGTTCCTTTAAGCGGACATCTTGAGAGTGTAAAAATAGCAAGAGGGGCAAGAACGTCAAAAAAATCGAAACTCTTTCATGATTTAAATGAACGTGCAGAGCTTTTGTTTGCTGATACCCATAACAATAAAATAAAAGTTCTCCATAGACTCAAGCAAAGTTTTACACCTGTTGCAATAGAGATTTTCAGTAAAGAAACCTTACACAAAGGTACAAGATACGGTTTTGCAACGAACAGTGTTACCGAACTCTATCTTCCAAAAAATTTCAGACTTGACATTAAACCAAATAATGAAGTCCAGGCAGTTCACTCTTTAATCGGTTATTTTACTTAGGAAACAGTTTATCATCCATTGGGATGCTCTTTCATAAACAGGAGTTTGTCTGTGTCAATATTGAATTCAAAATATTCTGATTCAAAACTGTCATTATCTATTTTTTGCAGTTGAATGGCTGCTCCTTCATTGTTCTTGATTTCCATATACAAAAGGGCAAGTGCATATCTGGCTTCATAAAAATTTTCATTTTTCATTTTAGACAACTCAAGCAATGCTATTGCGTTGGCATGATGTTTTGCCGCTGTTGATGCAACCGCTCCCAAATAGAGTGTATAGGCATCCTGTATTTTTAACTCGTCAATTAAATGGTTGTAGTGGGTATAGGCTTCTTCAAAATTTTTATTATACAGGAGTGTCAAAGCCAAGGCACTTTCTATGTCCTGTATGTCAGTATCTTTTGTCTGTAAAACATATTTTAGCTGCTCTTGCAGATAGTAGAGTCTTCCGGTAATTAAATGTTCCTGTATATATGTGTATCTCGTAATAAAGGGACCATAATATAAGTCAGTATAGGTGAATTGCTGTTTGTTTAAATATTTCAAGACCTCTTCTGCGTATTTTGGTATGGTATAGTTACTGAAATGTGTGTCTATATAGATCATATGCGGCAGAATATCGTGAGGAAAGATAACTGTGAGTTTTGATGCAGCAGATTTTGCTCTGTCGAAATTTTTTGTTTTCATTCCAATAAGTACCTTGAGCATAAGGTACAAAGGTCTTTGCTTGTAGTTTTTGTCAAGCCATTCAATTGCTGAGAGATAGTCATTGTCATTGATATGTAAAAGAGTATTGTACAAATCAATCTCTTCACTGCTGTTTTCGCTGGAGAGGGAATCTTTTAAAATAGATTCCAGTTTTGTGTAATCTTTATTTATCAGTTTACTGGTCATTACAGCATAAACACCGGAAAGATAGTTTTTGGCATCTAAGTGATAGGAACGTAAAAAATGTTTGTTTGCCTGGAGCATATCTCCCATTTGTGCATAGGTCAGTGCTAAATTGTAATGTAAAATTGAGTGCTTGGGCTGGATCTTGACAAGTTTTTGCAAATCCTGGTTTGCCTCTCGGATTTTTAAAGAAAGAGCCTTTTTAATGGCTTTTGTTATTCCTATATCAACATTTGATGCAGAATAGCTTTTTTTGAGATATTCCTGTGCAGATTGAATATTGTCAATATATATATTTGCATTTCCTTTTCTGATGTAACTGATTGTTTGATTTGCATTAAAGATTTTATAGGGTGAAAAATAAAAGATTTTCTGAAAATTAAGAAATTTTGAGTCCTGAATTTTTTTCCTGTAGAGGGTCTGGGCTTTTTGGGGATCAAATAAAGCATCTTTGAGTTTGACACTGATAGGATAAATCTTATAAACTTCTTGTGGATATTCATCTGTGACTTTTTTGAGTTGTGATGCCGCTTTTTTCGTATGTCCGGCTTTAAGGTTTATATAACTGCGTGCCAATTTTGCTCTGAGTGGCTGTTTGTTTTTTGTGATAGCTGTATTGAGATGGTCAATTGCAAGATTAAAGTCACCTATCCGTGCATACAGCAGGGCTAGACTGAAATCATCTACCTCTTCATTTATTTTTTCCAAAGCATCAATCGCATCATAGTTGTTGTTATACAAAGCATTGATTTTTGCACTTAAATGATTTTGTACAACCGGATATGCAGGATGATCTGTGTTTTTGAGAGCATTTAAAGCACCAAGATAGTTTTTGTTATAGTAGCTTATAAGGGTATAATAATATGAGTACAAAGGTGAGTTAATCTCATATGGCAAATAGGCATACGCCAGGTCAAGGTAGTATTTAAAACTAGCCTCATCCTTTACATGTAATGAGCACACTGCCGCATTTATAGCGCTTACACATCTTTTTTCATCATTGAGAATTGCACTTTGAAATGTTTTCAACGCCAGTGCATACTGCTTGTTTTTCATTTGGGCAACACCAAGATTGTATTGTGATATAGCTTGAGAATAGTAGGCAATATTTTCATAAAGAGCCAAAGCTTTTTCTTTTGCGCCTGTTGCATAAAGATAATTTGCTTTGGCAATCATATTTTCAAGTTTACTTTGTTGTATAACGGGTGCTTTTGATTCTTGAAGTTTATTTTCTAAAAGACTGATATTGTCAACTTTTTTAGCGGAGGATTTTTTTATCAGCAAGAGGGCTGTAACAACAATAAGTAATACAACAATAACAGCAATACCTCCAAAAAGAATGATTTTTTTCTGTTTGGATTCTTCGTCATTTGCATCAGGGAATTCGTCAGTTTGCTCATGCGAATGCAATACTGCATCACTGTCTTCTATGATTATTATGTCTTCTTGTGCATCAGCCATTGACTACCCTGTTAAATATTGCATCTTTTGTGTGTAATAAGCAAAAAAAGTACCAATGATTTGATATCTCAAACAATAGCATTCTTTTTAATATAAAAATATTTTTTTAAAAAAATAATATTATTATAGCTTATACTTTAAAGAGTATTATAGCAGTAACTGCCTGATTTGATGCATACATGTAATGCAT
>JALSKR010000019.1 GCA_026988735.1 Sulfurimonas sp. | reverse complement strand
GTAGGTATCATGGTTGCAGTACTGAGCCTTTTTATATTTGTGATGCGTTATTCAAATACAAAAGAGTAATGTAGAGGAGGCCTGCAACGCTTTTAACATTGTGTCGGGTCTTTGAGACAAATTTGTCTTTGTTTTTCTATTTTTGCCTTTTTCATTTGTAAACTCGATCCTGTTGTTACATCATTGAGAACAAAGGCAAAAGATACAAGATATAAAAAGGAAAAACCACCAATTAAAGCAATAATGACATAAATGTTAAAATACTTGGAAAGTCTTTTTTTCATAGCGTCCTCCTTAAAGGGTATGCTACTATTTTATTGCAAAAAAACTTAATATATATAAATAATTTTAATATAACTATAATTCTTAATTAAGTTCTTTTAGCACATTCTTGTAAAATATGTTTGATAACAGTGTCATAATCTAGCCCAAGTCCGGTTTCAAAACTTTCTATAAAAGAGCTGTTTTTATTGGTAATATCAGGATTGAGATTTGTTTGCATAAAAAAACATTGACCACTTTGGTTTGTTCTTATACTTATTTGTCCAAAATCTCTGATTCCAAGATCAATATATGCATCTATTGCCAGATTTTCAACACTCTCTTTTGTTGTTTGATCTTTAATGCTTGTCAAAATTTTTGTATTTTCGTTTTTTGCCTGTAAAACTTCTACAGATGCAATCAGCATATCATCTTTTTTTGTTTTTATGATAGATACAAGGTAATCTTTCCCGTCAAGATACTCTTCAACCAAAACAGGAACGTTGTATGTGTTATGAAGAGAGAGAACATTTTTTTCATATTCACTGAAATTATTCACAGTAAAACATTTGATTTGTTCTTGGCATTGTACGGATCGGGCGGGTTTTACAACCAGGGGATAATTAATAGGTATATCATAATCACGTAAAAATTTGTCGGCAACAGCGATGAAATATCTTGAAGTACTGATACCTTTTTCTTTGAGATAGGATTTTGCCAATTCTCTGTCTGCATCAAAAAGCAAAATTTCTTTGGCTGAACCGGTAAAGTTAATATTGTTGTTTTTTAAAAATTCACAGAGCCAAATTTTTTCTCCGTCTTCAGTGATAATATTGTTAAGAGTTAATATAACCAATTGCGGTTTTCTTTGCACTATTTGATGTATATCTTCTGTGGTGCAACATTCATGAATTTCAGCATTATATCCAAGGGATGCAATCGCATGAAGAATGCTACTTTCTTGTAAAGGTTTATTTGCTGCTGTTATAATTTCTATATTCACTAGTGGATATCCTTAGTAAAATTAATTGATTAAATAATAAGTATTGTATCTTTTGTGATTTGGTTGCGGAAGCAAGATTTGAACTTGCGACCTTCGGGTTATGAGCCCGACGAGCTACCGAACTGCTCTATTCCGCGATATTTGAGTCTAAAGTGGATGTTAAAAAGAGCAGACAGTTTTTATAAACTGCCTGCTATGAAGATGTTACAGACCTGTAACGTTTTCTGCTTGTGGACCTTTGTCACCTTGACCGATTTCAAAAGTTACTTTTTGACCTTCGTCAAGTGAAACACGGCTGTGTCCGTTGTCATTAATTTGACGATAATGTACAAATACATCTTTCCCGCCATCTTCTACTTCGATAAATCCGAAACCTTTGTCGCTGTTGAACCATTTAACTGTTCCATTTTGTAATGTTGCCATTGTAAATCCTTGTTTGTTTGAGTACACCAAATTTCTTTGATGGTAAAAATCTAATATAAAGTTTTGTCTTTTAGGTGAATGTACTGGAAACAAAGAAGTTATCAATATAAAGCAATCTAAAGATGTAACTAGAATCATCTTTTCTTGTTGGAAGTATAACTTAAAAAAGTTTTAAATGCAAGGAATATGTAGAATTCTTTTGTGAGG
>JALSKR010000018.1 GCA_026988735.1 Sulfurimonas sp. | reverse complement strand
AAACTTTTTCGGAAGCGATGCTTTAGCTTCGCCTTTTAGGCTTCAAAGACTAAGGCCTAGGTTAAAACCTAGGTTCCGAAAAAGCATCGAACTATCTTTTTAACTTAATGGCATTGAGACTTTAGTCCGGGCTGAAATTTATGCCTACTTTCATACTTCAATTTATCATCAAATTTTTTCGCTAAAATACATGTAACAATAAAATTAAGGAATTATACTATGCCATTACTCGATTCATTTACAGTAGACCACACAATCATGCCTGCACCTGCAGTGCGCAAAGCCAAAGTTATGAAGACACCGTGCGGAGACAAAATTACTGTTTTTGACCTGCGTTTTTATGTGCCAAACAAAGATAAAATGGACGGACGTGGGATTCATACTTTGGAGCATCTTTTTGCCGGATTTATGAGAAATCATTTAAACTCTAAAAATGTTGAGATTATAGACCTCTCACCAATGGGGTGCCGTACAGGTTTTTACATGTCTGTTATTGGAACACCTACTGAAAAAAGGGTGGCAAAAGCATGGAAAAAATCTATGGAAGATGTACTGCAGGTGAAAAGCAAAAAAGATATTCCTGAATTAAATGTCTATCAGTGCGGAACATATAAAATGCATTCACTCAAAAATGCGAAAAAAATTGCAAGTGATGTTCTTTCCCATGAAATAGGTATTATGGATAACAAAAAACTCCAGCTTTCTAAAAAACAACTCAAAGAGATAAATAAATAATGCTACTACAATTACCAATGAATACAACAAATGTACAAGAAGCAGAGATCACTTCTGTTTTAGAGGCAAAAACTTGGGCACAGCTTCGTATAGAAGAGGGCGAATTAGTGGAAGTGCTTCACAGCGATACATATGACGGTTTTGAAAACTGGTCTGAAGCAGTTATTGTTAAGAGTGATGGTGAACCAGTTATGGACTTTATCAATATGTCTATGATGGTGCTTGTTGCACATACACAAAAGAGTATCGATGAGATTGTCGAGGCATATCTGTTTAGAGAACTACACGATTTGGCATATTAGCAGGACAAACATATGGAATTAAAACAGTTTTTAGAGCTTTTTAATCCATTGCCCGGCAATCATTACATACAAATAACCGATAAAATTGATGATACAACGCTGGCTTTGCAAAAAATCATTGAAGATGTGGATGGAGAATTTCATCTGGCATTATATACAGAAGAGCAACCGCAAATTCCACAAGAACTTTCCAATGCAAAAATCCAGATAATACCTAACCTTGCAAACCCTTTTCGTGCACTGCCCCGTGATCATGATATGGTGATATTTAAAGATGTACTTTTTAGGCATAAAAATCCGGACCAATTACTCAGAATTACCTATACAACACTTGCAAACACTGCCAATGTAATCATTATGCAAAAAAAAGGAACGATGGATATAGAAGCAACAAAAGAGCTGCTTGAAAAGTTTGAGTTTCGTGCTCCCAACGAGATAGATATCTTAGAGGAATTTGACTTGGTAATGGCTAAAAAGATGCACATGTGGGGGAATGGGTTGTAATGACATACCAATACCTTAAAAATCTTAAAACCTACAACCAAACCATCAAACTGCTCAACAGTGACAATTTTGCGATGATGGTTGGATTCTTTCACTTTGTTTTTGTGCAAAAGCGTCATATTGCACTCAACCATGCAACAATTATTGGCTACCTTGAAGACTATTTGTATGATATTCATCAAAGTGATGCAGATGCGTATCCTAAAAGTGCCAAAGAGTATCTTGATGACTTTGTCAGTGATAAAAACGGGTATCTGAAGAAGTATCAGGGGAGTGAAGATGAGGCGATGTATGAACTTACACCGCACACTCAAAAAGTATTTGAGTTTTTAGAGAGTCTTGAGCAGCGAGAATTTGTAGGGAGCCGCACAAAATTCAATATCATTTTTGAACTGCTTGAAGAGTTGGAGTTTGAGACGCACTTAAGCGATGCTGAACGAATTGCAGCACTTGAAGATGAAAAAAGAGCAATAGATGAACGCATTGCCAAAATTCAAGTCAAAGAAGATCTTCGTTTTGACAGTAGTCGGATTAAAGAACATTTTATGCTTATAGAGGAACAAAGCCGTAAACTCAAATACGATTTTGCACAGATTGAATACAATTTTCGAGAGTTAAATCATCGAACAATGGTAAATATTGCCAATGCAAGCGGTGCAAAAGAGGGTGTTTTGGACTCTATTTTTGAGAGTGAAGAGCAGATTAGACAAAGTGATCAAGGGAAGAGTTTTTTTGCTTTTTGGCAAGTTTTAACAGATACACAAAAAAATGAGAAGCTTTCAGAGATGCTTGAAAAGCTTTATGAAATTGAAGTAATTCAAAAATTTGACAAACATGAGAGTGTTAAAAATCTCAAGCATGACCTTTTGCTGCATGCGAGTAAAATTACCAAGGTTTCTTCCAAGCTTATTGAACAGCTTCGCAGATTTATAGATGACAGAGTATGGATAGAAAATAAAAAGATTCTTGAATCGTGTAAGAGTATAGAAAAAACAGCGTTAGAGATAAAAGAAAATGCTCCAATAGGAAAAGATTTTTTTTGTATGACGGGCAGTGGTGTGAGAGTGGAAAGTGTCTTTGAAAAATCTCTTTACACACCAAAAGATACAACAAAATTTCTTCAAGAAATTAAAGAAGAAACAGATACTGTTGATTTGGAGAGCTTTTACAATCTGTTTTATATAGATGAGGAGCTTTTGCAAAACAATATAAATACTCTTTTGCAACTTCATCCACAGGTGACACTGCAAAAAGTGATAGAACGCTTTCCTGTTACCAAAGGAGTAAGTGAACTTGTTGCCTATCTCTCCTTGGTACAAAAGCCTTCGTACGATGCTATAATACAAATGGATCAAAAAACAAAAATCAAGATTTGTGATGAGCATAAAAAAGAGAGATGGGTGCTTGTGCCAAAAATTATAATTACAAGAGGAGAAGCTTAGATGAATAAGGATGCCAAGACAGCCATTATTTTGCTTTTACAGGGAATTTTTTATAAAAGTGATAATGAAAAAGCTTTTTTCGAGCTTCTTTATAACAGTTATGGAGCCGTTGCGGAGTATTTTGAAACTATTGGACTCTCTCTTGTAATAGATGAAAATGATGGCTATGCCTACTTGAAAAACAGAGTTTATGAAGAGGGTGAAGAGCCATTGCCGAAGTTGATTAAGAGCAGAGAATTAAGCTATAAAGTATCTTTGTTATGTGTTGTACTGCGACGCAAAATTGCCGAATTTGAAGTCCAATCAGAACATGAAAGAGCGGTGATAAGCAAAGAGGAGATAAAAGGAGCGCTTGAACTCTTTTTGGGTACCACTTTTAATGAGGTAAAGATACAAAAAGAGATAGAGAGTACCATTAAAAAAGTACAAGATTTGGGATTTCTCAAGAGGCTTAAAACTGCCGAAGAAGCGTATGAGATTAAACCCGCCATAAAAGCTTTTGTGAACGCAAGCTGGCTGGATGATCTGGATAAAAAACTTACACAGTACAAAGAGGCAAAGGTATGGAATTAAGATTTGATTTTGCAGAGGATGACAGAAGTGCAGGGTTTCGTTTGCAACATTTTGAATTTTATAACTGGGGAACATATGATAAAAAGATTGTTTCACTTCCGCTTGATAAAAGCAATGCTCTTCTAACAGGTGATATAGGAAGCGGAAAATCAACTATAGTGGATGCTCTGACAACTCTTTTGGTGCCGCATAATAAAATTATCTTCAATAAAGCAGCAGGGGCAACAACAAAAGAGAGAAGTCTCTACTCTTACATCGTTGGTGAGTATAAAACAACCCAAGATGAAAACTTTGGTCATTCCAAAGCAGTAAGCCTGCGTGATGAGAAGAGTTACAGTGTGATTTTGGGACGGTTTGAAAATATCGGCTACGATGAATCTTTGACGCTTGCGCAGTTTTTTTATATTGTCAACAAACAGGTACAGAAATTTTTTGTTGTCTCAAAATCCAACCTGGGCATCAAAGAGGATTTTTTTGGTTTTAGCGATATACGAGCCTTGAAAAAGTCTCTAAGAAAAGGCAGACATACGGAAGTTTTTGAAACTTTTAAAGAGTATTCACACTTTTTTCGTCGTGAAATGGGCATTAAAAATGAGCAGGCTTTAAATCTTTTTTATCAAACTGTTTCGCTTAAAGCTATCGGAAATCTTACAGAGTTTATACGAACCCATATGCTTGAAGATACAAAGATTGATACACAAATTGATGAGTTGTGTCTTAATTTCGCAGAGCTTAATCATGCCCATGATTTGGTGCTTGAGGCAAAAGAGCAGATTACTATGCTGCTGCCGATTGAAAAGGAGCATAAAAAATATATCAAGGCAGATAAAGAACATACACTTTTTGTTACGATGCGGGAAAAGTTGGGGCGTTTTTTCAGTGAGTTTGAGAAAGAACTGCTAGAA
>JALSKR010000017.1 GCA_026988735.1 Sulfurimonas sp. | reverse complement strand
GGTGGCAGTCAGTTGGCACTCAGTGGCATAATTTTTGCCGTTTTTGCACTGGGAACAGGTGTTATTACCGGAAGATTTTTTTACAAGAAAAAGGTTTGCAAAAATGATAGATAGAATCATACATATGTTTGATACAGTAGCAAAGCAAGGCCATGGTTCTGTTTGGACGGTACTCTTTATAGGTTTTGTATTCGGTGCCGTTATTTTATACTCAAGACTGGATAAATTTGAAAAAATGGCTGGTTTTATGATTTTTGAAGATACCCTGGTTCCTCGTATGGCAATGACAACCGTTGCACTCTCAAGTCTGGGATTTTATATTTTGGTACAGACCGGGTATGCTTCTTATTCGGTAAAACCTGTTTTGCTTGCAGGACTTATCGTCGGGGCAATACTTTTTGGTATAGGACTGGTTATTTTAGGCAAATGTCCCTCTGCCTTTTTTGTTTCGGTATCAGAGGGGCGAATAGATGCCCTTGTCGGTGTATTGGGAGGCATGGTCGGTGGAGCAGTTTTTACTCTTTTTTACCCTCAGATAAAAAACCTCATGGGTCCGGACCTGGGAAAAGTACAGATATTTCATTATTTTGAAGGACACGCTTTACTTGTTGTAGTGATTTTTAGTACTATTTTACTACTTACTGCATATCTGCTGCCGACAATAGAATATAAAGACCCTGCAGATTTCAATAAAAACTAAACAAAAGGAAAAGATATGGCACATATACAACTACCGGAATTTGAAGAGATGAGTCCTGCAATTCAGGACAAAGCAAAACCTATTTTAGAAAAAACAGGAAAACTCGGAGAGATCTTCAAACTCTTGGCCCTTGATGAAAAAGTCTACTTTGCAACAGACACAATGATACAAAAATACCTTTTGGATGAAACAACCCTCTCATACGATATAAAAGAGTCTATTGCCTTGCTTATATCTTTGGAAAATGGCTGCAAAATGTGTGTAGATATTCATAAAAGTATCGCCAAAATGTTAGGTATGAGTGAAGAAAGAATCGAAGAAGTACTCCAAGGCGTTGATGCAATGGACTCAAATGAAGCAGAAAAAGCACTTTTGAACTTCTGTATACGCGTATCCAAAAAAGACAACTACAAAGTTACAAAAGAAGAGATAGACAACTTAAAAAAACTCGGCTGGAGCGATGTACAAATAGTCGAAGCGGTTGCAATTACCGGTTATTTTAACTATATTAATACCCTTTCAAATGTTTTTGGCTTAGAGTAAGAATATGAAAAATCTTTTTTTAATTTTTACCCTTTTTAGTGTACTTGTCAATGCAAAAGAGTATAAAGTTGTCTTTGACTGCAGTTCCGGTAACGCATCTTATATAAAAAGCCGTATGTGGCTTGTCGGAAAAACCATAGATATGATTGAAGAACAGGGAGACACTGCAAAAGTAGCACTGACACTGCACGGTTCTTGTGTTGCAATGGTGGCAAATGACTACGACATGATAGTACCGGATGAAGATGTCCAAAACATAAAACAATCCCAAGAATACCTCAAAGAACTTGCAAAAAGAAAAAATGTCCGCATAATTGCCTGTGCCATGTCTCTGGCGCATAATGCCATTGACAAAACAGATGTTCTGCCCTTTGTAAAAATTTCAAAAAACAGTTTTCTGGATACCATCAGATACCAAAATGACGGATATGCACTCATGAGTTTTAAATAGATGAAAGATCAAGCTTTATAGTTTGATCTAAACACTCCAATGTAATAATACAGGCAGATTTACTGATTTTTTGCACATTTCTCACATTATCCAAAAGTATCATAGACTCTTTTGTCACAGGGTCAAAAACTTGAAGTTTTTCATCTTGAACATAAAAAATGCGTCCGCCTCCGCAGCCATCACCGACAATCCCCTCGCAAACAAGAGAAGAATTCAGATCAAAACCATGAGTCATCCAGACACTCCTCTTTTGCATCTTTGAGAAACTCTTTATAATCAGAACCGTTTTTATCGAGTTTCTTATACTCATCATAGGTGTATTCTTTGAATGTTGCATCATCCAGACATCTGCAAAGCTTAGTAGAATTCTCATCCCCCTGACAATGTGAAAGCATCTCTTTTTTCTGTTCGTCTTCCCAACCTATATAGGAATTATAGTACGGATACAATGCCCATACTGCAAAAACTATTGTCAGAACAATATTGATGATGTATTCTCTTTTTCTTGTCTCAAAGTATTTTTTTACATCATAAGAGATTAAAATTATAAAAACAATCTCAAGTCCTATGTTAAACCAGTCACTGCTTAAAAAATCAAACAAACTCTTATTTTCCTTCTCTTATTTTTTTTATTGCCTCGGCACACATTGTCAGTCCAAAAGTTGCCGTTACTCCCATAAAACTGCCTTTTTCTTTTATGGCTGCCTCTTCGCTTGAAAAAATGACTTTGTATTTTTTTTGAAAACCTCGTTTTTTCAGCTCATAGCGGATTTTTGCACCAAATTTATCGCCGTAACTTTTCCAAATATCACCCACCTGTACTTTTGTAGGATCAAGTCTTTTTGCACTGCCAAAAGAAGATATGAGTTTTTTATGGCATTTTTGCGCGATTGCAAGTTTTGCATTTGTGTCATCTATGGCATCAAGTACCAAATCGTATGGCTCAAAATCAAACTCCTCTACCCACTTTTCGTCTATGCGTTTGTTGATTACATGTAACTCAGGGTAATGCTCTTTTAAAGCCTCTACTTTCGTCTCACCCTCATGCAACTCCGACCACATCTGACGATTTTGATTCGACGCATCATAAGTGTCAAAATCAACTATGGTGATATTTTTGACACCGCTTCTGTATAAACAGTCCAGACAGAAACTGCCAACACCGCCAACCCCAAGCAGTAAAATTTTTGCATCTTCAAGTTTAGGAAAATCATCTTTTAAAACCAGCTTTATACGGTCATACTTCGACATCAATCTAACCACTCTTCTAATGTTTGCATACTTTTATAGGCACTCAAGTCAAGCATAATCGGAGTAATTGATATAAATCCGTCACGAATCGCTTCATAATCACTCATACCATTCACGCCTTTTCTTGGTCTAAAATTCAGAGGATGCAGCCCAAGCCAGTAGTGCTGTTCCCCTCTTGGATTACTGTGAACATCTGCTTCGTTTGAGTAGACTCTGTAGCCTGCATAAGTGATTTTTATCTCTGTATCCTCAACATCGGGTGGAATATTGATATTTAAAAATTCTCTCTCAGGCAGAGGGAATTTTTCTTGGCGTATTTTTGTCACTATTTTCTTGATCGTTTTTTGGGCAAGGGTAAAATCTCCCTTGGGATTGGTAAAATCCATTACCTGAGAGATTGCGATAGAAGGTATACCGTGTAAAACACCCTCCATAGCTCCAGCTGCTGTCCCGCTGTAGGTAATGTCCTCACCCATATTAGACCCTCTGTTAATGCCACTCACTACAAGGTTAGGTTTATGCCCTTGAAAAATTGCACTTAAAGAGAGATATACACAGTCTGTAGGTGTTCCGTCTTCGAGTTTAAAAAAATTCTCTTCAATGCCTACAAAACGCAAAGGTCTTGTCAGTGTCAAAGAGTGTCCGCAGGCAGATTTTTCATTTGCAGGCGCAACAACTGTCACCTCGACATCCTCGAGCTCACGCAAAGCATCCACCAGACAAAGCAGTCCTTTTGCCTCATAACCGTCATCATTTGTTACTAAAATTTTATACTTGTTTTTCATAATGTAATTGTATAGAAAACATCATTTACATTTGATAATTTTTCATTATTACCGATATAGCTTAAAAGAAAAAAAAAGAGAACACAAAATGAATACATCTTATGCGTTAAAAAGCTACTACAGTCATGATTTGAATATTACTATGAAAACTTCGAGCGGAGATGTCCTTACAATGGACTTTTCAAATGAAAAATCTGCATCTTTAAATTATGAAACAGACGGGCAGTCAAGCAAAACATCCATGCGTTTTTCCTCAATGTCTTCATTTCAATTTTCTATAGACACAAACGGAATTGATGCACAAGATCAAAAAGAGATAGCAGCTTTTATGAAAACAGCCCAGCCTTATATAGATAAATTTATACAGGAATTGAGTGAAGATGCTCCAAAATCACCTGTTACAAAACTTGCCAAAAAAATAGCCGCACTGTTTCAGCCAATGAAAACAACAGTGATGCACGCAACAATACTATAAAAACAAACATTGTAGAAATGTTTGACAGATCACTGCAAAAAGTACAGGAACCTTTGAACATTTTGAAAGAGACGCAAAAACTTCTGGAAAAAACACTCAAAGAGTTTGATGCCTTTAATAAAGAACTTTACGCATAAAAATACAAAAACTTGACAATATCTCCAGAGTTAGTGTAAAATTCCATTAACAAGACAGATACGCAAGGTATCTTTGAATCTTTCCTACAATTTCAATCCTAATCAATTAAGGCAGTCAACTATATGAGTGAAAACGAATCTTCTACCCA
>JALSKR010000016.1 GCA_026988735.1 Sulfurimonas sp. | reverse complement strand
TCTTTAACCGGACGAGCTAAAGAAATTTTATAATGAGTTCTTCTCTTCGCTGAACGTGAATGAGAAACTCTTCTCTTAGGTACTGCCATAATCTATTTCCTTTAATTTTATTTCATAAAATGAAAGGGAACCCTCTCATTTATTTAAACGATACCGGAAGTAATTCCGCTATCTACGTTAACACTAGGTTTCCTTCGGCAGGAAGCCCACGCAACTAGTTGCTTTTTAGCTCATTCGAGGCTAAGTTTTAGATGAGCTATCATTCATCTAAATTTTTGCAATTACCACAAGAGTGATAATCACTTTTGATAAGTTCTATTTCTGAGTGTAAAAGCTCTTCGATATCAACATTACCGTCTAAAGACTCAACAACATCCAACAGGGTGCTGTCATCATCTTCAAATATCCCGTCATTAATGAAAAATTCAACATCTTCATTTACTTCAAGATTAAAATCTTCTGCACATATGTCACAAGACTTTTGGAGTGTTCCATTGATTTTTGCTTTGAGCAAAATCAATTTTGCACTATGATACTCCAAATAACCTTTAAAAGTTATATCATCAGAACTAACTTCAAAGTCTAAAGGAGTCTTTGTTACTTTTCTAAGCACAATCCTCATCGGATATACTTATGAAATTTCTCTCTCAGCAAAAAAGAATGCAATTTCATTAGCCGCATTTTCAACTGAGTCACTTCCATGAACTGCATTAGCATCAATATTTTCAGCGAAATCTGCACGGATAGTACCTGCTTCAGCCTCTTTAGGGTTTGTTGCACCCATTAAATCACGGTTCTTTTGCATAGCATTTTCACCTTCTAAAACTGAAACAACAACTGGTCCACTGATCATAAAATCAACTAAGTCGTTGAAAAAAGGTCTCTCAGCATGAACAGCATAAAATGCCTCAGCATCAGCACGAGAAAGCTGTAGTTTTTTTGTTGCTGCAATTCTAAGACCATTGCTTTCAAAACGATCTAAAATTTTGCCTATAACACCTTTTGCAACTGCATCTGGTTTGATTATTGATAGTGTACGTTCCATCAAATCTCCTCTGAAAATATAAAATTAGAATGGAATTATATCTAAAAAAAGATTGTTTTTAGTTTAAAAAGTGAATTTTTTTGATTTTTAGAAATTATAAGGGGTGTGATTAGAGCACAAAAGTGCTCTAATGACTATTCTACTACCGGTTCGTGATTTAAACGTTGTTCTTCAGTAATATCTTCACGATGCTCTGGACTTGGCCCAACAACATCCCATGTTATACAACCCTCAGTCGGACAAGCTGTAGCACATGCAGGTTCATCATGATGACCAACACACTCTACACATTTGTCTGGATACACATAATAAATATCCTCACCTGTTGGATTATCATCCTCATCTACGATTGCTTCTACCGGACACTCATCTATACAAGCTCCACAGTTAATACATGTATCATTAATTACAACTGACATTTTATTCTCCTTGTTTTTATTAAAATGCAACTATACACTTTAGACTTTTAAATATAGCTAAAAGCTCTCAGCTAGTTTAAAAACTGTAGCTTTTAGGTTACACCTATTGAATGTTTAAATACTCTTTTATAACATCAACTTTGTCTGTTTTTTCCCAGTTAAAACCAAGATTTTCACGGCCGAAATGTCCGTACGCAGCTGTTTTTCTATAAATTGGCTTTAATAAATCCAGAGCTTGAATAATCCCGGAAGGTGAAAGATCAAAAAGCTCTTTTATACAGCTTTGGATTTTCTCTTCTGCCACTTTCCCTGTGTTGTGCGTGTCAACCATAATCGACACAGGCTGTACTACACCGATTGCATAGGCAACCTGAATCGTAACCTTGTCACAGGCACCTGCAGCTACAAGGTTCTTTGCAACCCAGCGGGCAGCATATGCTGCACTTCTGTCAACCTTTGTAGGATCTTTTCCGGAAAATGCACCACCACCATGAGGACAGCTTCCGCCATATGTGTCTACAATTATTTTACGCCCTGTTAAACCAGCATCTCCTTGCGGACCACCAATTACAAATTTTCCTGTCGGATTGATATGAAAAACAGTATTGTCACCCATCATCTCAGCAGGAATTACTTTTCGTATCACCTCAGCAATCACATCTTTGTGAATCTGCTCTTGAGAAACTTCAGGAGCATGCTGTGTAGATATAACAACTGTTTCTACAGAAACAGGCTTGTCATCTATATATTTTACACTGATTTGTGCTTTTCCATCAGGACGCAGATAGGGAATAATCCCCTCTTTTCTTACTTCTGCCAAACGTTCTGTCAAACGATGGGAAAGGTGAATAGGCAAAGGCATCAAAACATCTGTCTCCCGGCAGGCATATCCAAACATTAAGCCCTGATCGCCAGCACCTGTTTGTCCATCGGCCTGATCAACACCCTGATTTATATCAGGTGATTGTTCACCTATTCCATTTAAAACCGCAGCTGACCTATGATCAAAACCATACGTTGCGTCAGTATATCCGATATCTCGGATTACTTCTCTTGCAATCTCTTGCATTGGGGCATACGCCGTCGTCTTCAGTTCGCCTGCAATTACACAAAAACCATTTGATACAAGTGTTTCACACGCTACGCGTGCATTTGTATCATGCTCAATAATATAATCCAGAATTGCATCACTGATCTGATCTGCCATCTTATCAGGATGCCCTTCTGTTACAGACTCTGAAGTAAATATATACTCTTTCGTCATCGATTTTCCTTATTGAAGTACAGGGTCCAGCCCTATAAATCGAGCGAATTATATCACACAATTAGGTTTTTATACTTAAGTATAAAGCTTATAAAAACTATTGAGTTCTTTAAAAAGTTCCGGAAAATGTTTTTTAAGTGCTTCAGGCTTTTCAATATAACGCTCTGTAACAACTGCAAAAAATTCTGCCTCATTTGTTGCCCCGTAAGAGCCGATAAGTTTGTATTTTCCCCAATTTCTGTTTTTTAAGGCAACTTCACTTAACTTGTTAAATTCATGTGAAAGCACCTTTGCCCATGCATTGTATTTTGAATACGGCAGCGGTGGTGTTCCGTCTGCACTGCCATCAAGAAAATCTATTTCATGGGCAAATTCATGCACGACTACATTGTTTTCATGGAGATGATAGGCATCTTTTTTTGCATCATGCCAAGATATGACAACCGTATCACTGGCGGATTGTCCTTCAAGTAAAAACTCTCCCTTGGTGTATATCCCACCGTTTGCACTCACTTGTTTGGTGACCATAGTATAGGGATATATCAAAATTGTTGCAAGATTTTCATAACAACCCCCAAGCGTTACATGTAATAGTAGTAAGCAGGCATGAAAAGCGACAACTGTTTTCATCTCATCTGTCACACCAATATTGACACCCACAAACTCTTTTGTGTTGATAAAAATCAAAATAGATTTGTGTATACGCTTTTTTTCTTCCTCGTTGAGTCTGTTATAGAGGGGAATGCGCTTGAGTATCTCAATATACTCCCGCTGTATTGGCTGTGCCAAAATTTTTTGCAGTTTTTTTTGTTTGTACAAGGAGTACAGCAGATAAATACCAAGCAGGCCAAGCCCAAGTCCCAGTATCACAACCAAAAGCGCATAATAGTAGTTCATCCTTAAAAATCGTCTTGCTCAAACTCTTGGTCCGCTTTTTCATCCTCGATTCTTTGCAACTCTTCGTCACTCATCATCATAATTTTTATTTTTTTGCTCAAATTTGTTCTGTCTGGGAGTTTTGTCATATAGGCATATACACCGTAGATCATAACTATCACAGTGAGTATAAGTATGCTCTTTTGTATCGGATCAAAGGTTTGAATAGGCTCTTTAATCTTCATCTCACAGACACCACCGGGACAGTGTGTAGCCTTTTCTTTTTTCACAAGATTGAAAATTTTACATCCTATGCAGATAGAAAAAGCCGCTTCAAAAAAGAGAAGTGCCATACAGATGAGACAGACAAGGACTTTGAGCGGATTTGGCTGAAAATCAATTACCAGATAATAAAACATCGGCCAGGCGATTATCATACCCAAAGCCCAGGCAAAGCGTTTTTGCTCGGCTCCGACATATTCGGGTGTTTGATTGCTTACAAAAAAACGTCCAAGCAATAGACTCGGAGCATATCTTGGCTGAATCACTCTGAGTGTAAAATCAATGGCGAAAAAAGTTACAAAATATTTTGAAAATACCGCTGTTCCCAGCATAACACCATTGACCAGTCCCAAAAAAGCACCAACAAAAAGTATTGCCGCGGCAGCTCTTGCCTCTCTTTCATTGAGTACCCGAACATCATAGCCGGGAACTTTTTCACCATATGCAAATAATTCTTTTAATTTTTCCATTTTTTTCCTTCTTAATCGGTTGTTTATTTTATGTAAAAAAATTTGGAACCTGAGTCTTAGTCATTAAAGACACAAAGCCCGCACTGAAGTACGGGTTCCGAAAAAACTGCAAAATATCCAACTTAGATACCATAAAGTTTTTCATTAAAGTGTCGAATTATACATAATTTGGGTTTACCCTATCAAAACATTTTTCTCTATTATCTTCA
>JALSKR010000015.1 GCA_026988735.1 Sulfurimonas sp. | reverse complement strand
TGCAGTAACTAGATATTTTGGTTATGAAGGGACTATGCATATTCGAGAAGGAGGGAGTGCCTCTTCTATTGTAAGTGCTGATCCTTATATAAGCATAAAAGTCAGTGACGGCAGTGACACAAAGCAATTCTCTAAAATTTTGTACCTCTCAAAAAGAGGAGACAATGATTTTAAGACATCTTTGAAACTTGACAATAAGAAAATTGATGTGAAGCTTGTTGAGTATATCCCCAATGCCATAGAAACTTTGGTAGCAGACAAAAATGGTAAGGCTATAGCAAAGCTTATGGTTACAGGCAGTGGACAGGGAAAACCGGTAGCACTAGAAGCGGGCAAGTTTTACAATGCGGGAAGTTTTATCCTGGATTTTAATTCGGGTGAACATTTTGACAAACCGGTTTTATCTTTGTATATAAAAGACGGCAAGTTGTACTTGAAGCATGATATAAAGCTTTCATATATGAAAATGTCTGACAGATCCAGAGGCAGTTTAGATGCAAATGATCAGGAAGCACTGCAAACAAGAGTTCTTTACAGCAGTGATTTAGGCGGATTTGTTCTGCGTGATTTTATGCTGCATGCACATAAAAAAGTGGTTTCAAATCCAAAATCCATACTGAGAGCTTCCGGTGTAGATGCGCTTAAATTTTTAGTTCGCAGTGGCGAAAAACAAAAAGAAGTATTGGTATACTCACAAAAAGGTATGCTTGGCGTTCCCAGTGAAGCAGATATAAACGGTTTACATGTAACTGTTGCCTATGGTTCAAAAGAGATAAAAATTCCGTTTACATTGAAGCTTTTGGATTTCCAGCTTGACAGATATCCCGGATCTATGAGTCCGGCATCGTATGCAAGTGAAGTGGAACTTATTGATAAAGAGATGGGCATAGATATGAAATACAGAATATATATGAATCATATTTTGGAACACAGAAATTACAGATTTTTCCAATCTTCTTATGATATGGATGAAAAAGGAACAATTTTGTCAGTAAATCATGACCCTGGAACACTGCCGACATATATAGGCTATTTTTTATTGGCACTTGGTATGTTTTGGGCACTTTTTTCAAAAAAACACAGATTTGCCAAGCTTTCGGCAAAAGCAAAAAAAGCGAGTGAATGTAAAATAGTTCCGGCACTGCTTATAGCAGGATTGGCATTCGCAGTGACACCGGCAAAAGCCGCTGAACTGGATCCGGCTATAAAAACCATACTCTCTTTTGATAAAGAACACGCTCGAAAATTCGGACATTTGATAGTGCAGGATACAAAAGGACGTATGAAGCCGATAGATACACTTGCTTTGGAAGTATTGGCAAAAATACACAGAAGTTCTACATTGCAAGTCGGAAAAACAGAACTGAGTGCAAATCAGGTTATGCTAGGTATGATGATACGACCGGATATTTATAAGGATATCAAACTTATCCGAACGGGTGATGAAAGAATAAATGAAGCCATCGGAATAAAAAAAGATGCAAAATATGCCTCTTTTGCACAGTTTTTTCAGGATCCTGCAGGTATGCGAGGTTACAAGCTTTTGTCTCTTGTTGAACAGGCTTCAAGAAAAGCACCAAAAGACAGAAACAAGTTAGACAAAGCTACCTTGAAAATTGATGAAAAAGTAAATGTTGTCTATATGGTCTTTACAGGTTCACTTTTGAAAATATGGCCAAAACCAAATGACCTTAATAACAAATGGTATGCAACAATTGAGGCTTTAAAAACATTTGATGCTTCGCAGGCTCAAAAAGTCAGAATGCTTGCAATAGCCTATTTTACAGCTGTCGATGCTGCTCTTTCAAACGGAGAGTGGAAAATCGCTGATGCAGGATTGAAAAAGATAGACGAATATCAGAGATTTTACGGTTCGGCAGTTTATCCGAGTGAAAATAAAATTAAAGCAGAAATTTTTTATAATCACTCCAATGTTTTTGAAATTCTCTGGCCATTGTATTTTATCATGGGTTTTGTACTCTTGATTTTGAGTTTTATAAAAATTTTAAAACCGAAATTTCAAATGCAAAAGATTACAAAAATCTCTTTGGGGCTTTTAGGAATCTTTTTTATCGCACATACTTTGGGGCTTGCACTGCGATGGTATATCTCGGGGCATGCTCCATGGTCAAATGGTTTTGAATCAATGACATATATTGCATGGGCAACAGTTTTGGCAGGATTTATCTTTTCCAAACAGTCACCTATTACTCTGGCATCGACTTCCATTTTGGCAGGTCTGATTCTATTTGTGGCGCATTTGAGTTGGATGAACCCGCAGATTACAAACCTTGTACCGGTGCTTAACTCTTACTGGTTAAGTATACATGTATCAATGATTACGGCAAGTTACGGATTCCTGGGTCTTGGTGCACTGCTTGGATTTATTACACTGCTGCTGTTTATAGTTAAAAATGAAAAAAATGAGAAACAGATTTCACTCTCTATCAAAGAGTTAAATGCAATCAATGAAATGAGCTTGATTATAGGACTTGTTCTTTTGACTGTCGGAAACTTTTTAGGCGGTGTCTGGGCAAATGAATCCTGGGGTAGATACTGGGGATGGGATCCAAAAGAGACCTGGGCACTGGTGACGATTTTAGTTTATGCTGTTGTTATACATGTAAGATTTATCAAGTCCATTTACAATGATTTTAATTACAGTGTCATATCACTTTTGGCATTTACATCGGTACTTATGACTTACTTTGGAGTGAATTATTATCTAGCAGGTATGCACTCATACGCAAAAGGTGATCCTGTACCTATTCCTGATTTTGTTCCGGTAACTTATGCTATTGTGTTTATTATTATCGCGTTAGCATTTAGAAACAGAAAGCTGGCGTAAAATCGGAAGCAAGGTTTTAACCTTGCCTTTAGGCTTCAAAGACACAAAGTCGGCACTACAGAAAAAAATGAGGAAATACCCTTGGAATTTAAAGGTTTTAGTAAAAAAACGCTTCCATTTTTAGATTCTATACGAAAAAACAACAACAAAGAGTGGTTCACGGCACATAAAAAAGAGTATGAAGAGCTGATTTTAAATCCCTCTCGTGCATTTGTCACAGAGATGGGTGAACACCTCCAAGCTCTTGAACCTACCATAAAAGCAATACCTAAAATCAATAAATCACTCTATAGAATCTACCGCGATTCAAGACGTCCAAATGCAATAGCACAGCCTATAAAAGAACGCATTGGCATAATATTTTGGCAGGGAAGTGCTAAGCGTATGCAGAGTTCATCTTTTTATCTGCATTTTTCACCTGAAGAACTTTATGTGGCTACAGGGGTGAGATGGTTTGAAAAACCGATGTTGGATGCTTTTCGCAAAACGATAAAAGATGACAAAAAACGCAGGGAACTTGCAAATATTCTCAAAGCCATTAAAGCTAAAAATAAAAACTATACTCATCTTGAAAAAGGATACAAACGTTATCCGAAAGGATTTTGTGCAGATATGGAGCATGCAGATTTGAGTCTTTACAAGGGTATGGCTACCTATACACTGCTTGATCCGCATCTTATAGAAGATGGGGAACAACTGATAAACACACTTTATAAAATATATGATGATATGCTGCCACTGCAGCAGTTTATGTATGAAGTGAGTCTGCGAGTAGAACATGATTAATATTTTTGACTATAGGCTGCCTGTACCGGACAGTGAAAATTTTACAACCCTGTTGCAAAAGAAAAATGTTGAGATAAAAACAATTGTAAGCAATACACTCAAAACACCACAAACATTTATAGAACAAAGAGATGAATGGCTTGTTGTCTTAAAAGGCTGTGCAAAATTGGAAATAAATGGTATAGTACACAAATTAAAAAGCGGTGATACTCTGTTTATAGCTGCAAATACAAAGCATACACTTCTTAAAACAAAAAAAGTCGTTGTCTGGCTGAGTGTATACATACAATAGGAAGTAGATTGAAAAAAGAGGCAATAATATTACTGAATATGGGCGGGCCAAACAACCTGCATGAAGTAGAAATGTTTTTAAAAAATATGTTTGCAGATAAAAATATATTGACGATGAAAAGCAATCTTGTCAGAAAAATGGTTGGCGGACTGATTGTCTTTAACCGTGCGGAGGCTTCTCAGGAAATATACAGAGAACTGGGTGGAAAATCGCCTATAGTGGGGCATACAAAAAATCTTGTGTCAAAACTGCAAAAAAAACTGGGCGAGAGATATATTGTTGATTTTGCCATGCGTTATACTCCGCCTTTTTCCTGTGAAGTAGTGGAAAAACTAAACAAAGAAGATGTGGACAAAATATATTTGATTCCTTTGTATCCGCAATACTCTACAACGACGACAAAGTCCTCTCTGGAAGATTTTGAAGAGTGTTATCACAAAAGTGGCGGGAGTGCACTTTTGGTGGAAATAAAACATTTTTTCCAAAACGAAACATACAACAAAGCTATTATTCAAAGTATTCAAAAGACGGTAGGAGAAAATGAGTATCGTGATTTTGACATTATATTTTCAGCACACGGACTGCCGAAAAAAATTGTAGATGCCGGTGATGTGTATGAAAAACATGTCAACCGTCATGTGGAAATTTTGAA
>JALSKR010000014.1 GCA_026988735.1 Sulfurimonas sp. | reverse complement strand
CTTATGCGTAATGATAAAATTTTTCATAAGCTCGTAGAATCATTGATGGCTGATGATTGGCGAGATGAGACAGATTTTTTGGAATTAACTTCAGGTATTCGAGATTTTTACCCTAACTATTATCGTTTAGATGATATGGAATTGAGTTTGCAACAAAAAGAGTTAAGGCAAAGTGGAATCTCTTTTGATGAGTTTGATTTTGAAACATTGGGTGCAAATTATACATTTGACTTTATAGAAAAATTATTTGACCATTTTTTTGAATTTAATGGTTCTAAAATTTTGGCAAAAGAGGAGTTTTTAGAAGAATACTTGGTATTTATTACCAAAATATCACCCTTGCAAGTGATGGGATATAAGTTGTCAAAAATGTTAAGAGATTGTGAAATAGATGAAGAGAATCTCGCGATTTGTGTGAATGCCTATACGCCTTTAGGCTTAAAGGTTAACAAAGAAGCGTATGCCGATAATCATATACATTTAAAAGGAGCAGGATACTTGGCATTTAATATGTTCCAAATCTTTGCTTCACCTACACCTTCTAGTTATTATAAAAAAGAGTTTTTAGCAGAGTTACCTCGGATTAATGAGTTTTCATATATCAATAATTATGGTTATAGTATTGGACAATTGATTGATATTTTAAAGCTTTGTATTAACTATATTTATGGTTCATTTATGGATGAAAGTGCAGAACACGAATTAGAATTTAGAGATGAACTCATGAAAATAATGGTTTTTAATCAACCTTTTAAGAAGTCGTATTTTTATACGATTGACAATATGATAGAGATGAAACATCTTTTCTCTATTTTTAAAAATGAAGTTGAAGACAATCTTTTACAAGAGGTCATTAAGTTTTATGAAGCAGGACAATACAGTCAAGCACATTTGATGGAATACACACTTTTTTTTCATTGTTATGAAAAAAATGATTCTAAGTTTATAAAAAAAATCATTAAACTGTTTCTTCATACTTTTAATATTTTACGCTCTTATATGTTGATGTCTCAAAATTATGGCTTGGCACATTTTAGTGAATTTAGTCGGTCTAAAATACGTCAAGTAGAACGAAAAAGTGCTAAAAATACAGCTTCTAGTATTATCCGTTCGGGGACAACACATCTCAATGCTAAAATGGGGATGGTAAAGAAAGATGAGGACTTACTTTCTAGGGTTTTAAATTTTAAAGAAGCATTTGATAAGCAAGAGAAAAAAATTGCTTATAATTTTACGCTTTGTGTTACTAAAAAACGAGAAGCCAATAAAAAAGAGATTACAGGGGAATTGCTTCCTCGTTTTTATTTGAAACGTTTAGAATTAAAAGAACAAGCATTAAAAATAGATGATTTTATGAGAAATGTACGTTTTAAAACAATGAATCAATTTCTAATTGGACTACGAGAACAAGGCTTTGACGTTTATTCAGACAAAAGTACACTTGAAAATAAAACTTTTGATGTGAGTAGCTTGGTCATTGCTCTTGATGCTGTGGGGAAAGAGACACATACTCCTCCTGAAGTTTTTGCTCCTTTTTTTCAATATTTACGCAATATGCCTAAGAAATTAATAAACAATATTTACAAAGGGGTAAAGGTATTTGAACTTCCTCCACAGTTATTATTAACGGTACATGCAGGGGAAGATTTTAATCATATTGTTACAGGTATGAGACGGGTAGATGAGTCCATAGAGTTTTTTGAAATGAAACGTCATGATAGATTGGGTCATTTATTGAGTGTGGGTATTTCTCCTCATCATTGGTTTGAGAATCGAGGGGATATTGTCATGAAAAAAGGAGACTATTTTGATGATTTGGTATGGTTATGTTGGCGATTAAAAAAAATGAGTATTTCTACGCTTCCTCTATCACGCTATATTCGTATTTATGAAGATAAAATATGGGAACTTTTTTCAGAACTTTATCCAATGTTTGACAAGCCCATACATTTCCATCATCTTTATGAAGCATGGAAATATAGAAAAAATTGTATTTTGACTTGTGAACAAGCTTCTCAAAAGATAGTATTGTTTGATAATTATTCTCAATGTTTTTTAAATAAAAATGTGTCAGGTGAAATAGTTGAGTTGTTTAGACTTTATCATACTAATGAGATTGTACGGAACAGATATAATGATGTTTTAAAAATAGAAAAAAAGACCATAGAAAAAGAAGAACTTATGATATGGGAGGCAATACAAGATAGCATAATTGAAACGATTGCAAAGAGAGGATTAATAGTAGAGACCAATCCTTCTTCAAATATTTTTATATCGTTACTTGATAGTTATGAAGAGCATCCTATTTTTAGATTTCATCCTCCTAAGTCAAACCTTTTGGAAAGTGGAGCTATTTTTAATAAATACAATCAACGAGAGGGTAGTGTCAATGTTACAATTAACAGCGATGACCCAGCTTTATTTGTTACTTCATTGCAAAATGAATTTAGAATTTTAAAAACCATTGCAAAAAAACGTTATAATTGCACAGACAAAGAGGTTGATGATTGGTTAAATGAAATTCGACTCTTTGGAATAAAATTATTTACGGAGAGTTATAATGAAAGAGATTGAAGCCATATTAAAACAGTTTGAAAATTTTATAAAAAGGGTTCTTTTACCTTCATCCAGTTTTATTGTTTTCTTTGTTGTGTATGATGTATATTTAAATGAACATAGGATTTTAGATTATCTAAACAAAATTGAGTCGTCTATCTTGGTGATGATTTTAATAGTTGGATTTGCAGGATTAAGTACAATTTTAAGTATTATCACTCAATCCATTTATGACAATAGTTTAAAAGGAAATTTTGATGCAAAAATTATTTTTACGAAAGAAAATGAAACATTGAAAAGATTAAGAGAGAAGTTGGTAGCTACTTTGAAAAATGGCGAATATAATGACTATATACTCTATCAAACCATTGTAAAACATAAAGATGATACCCATAGATATACAACACAAGCCAAAGAAGTAGGGATTGTTTTTTCTTCGCTTTTAGTTGTAATGGTGATTTCAGCTATAAGCCTAGTGACTTCTTTTTATATAGGAAGTATGGTTATTTTATTTTTACTTGGACCTGTATATTTGTTGGGTAGAGAATTGGTAAAATCAAGATACCGTTCACGAGCCATACGAATTTATATAAATTATCTTAAGGAAGATATTAAAGAGTGAAATTTTGGGACTAAATAGACAGCAATTCTAATTATAAAAACCAGTAAATTTCAGATACAATTTTCTAGAGAGACACTAAAGATTGGCTACTCTTTCATCTGTATTGTAGGTCGGGGTATACCAAAGGCACTTTCTTTGGTTGTCCTCACCCTAATAATAAAGCCCCATAAAACAAGGTAAGATATGAAAAAAATTATATACGGCGAAAGCAATTTTAAAAAAGTTATAGATAGGTTAATCTTTAATGAGTAACTATAAACCACCCTATACCATAACAAGTAAAATTTTAACACTAACAAGTGAAGTATCTGAACTTATTTCGGATATAAAATATATAGATAAAAACTACAGCACTCTAACACTTCGTAAAAAAAACAGGATAAAATCAATCACTGGAACACTGCAAATAGAGGGGAATAGCTTTGATGAGGAGAGAGTTACCAATGTCATAAATGGAAAAACTGTTTTTGGAACAATAAGAGAGATAGAAGAGGTAAAAGGGGCTATTAAAGCTTATGACAATATAGATAACTATGATTATAAAAATGAAAAAGATTTACTTCTGGCACATAGATTTTTAATGAAAAATCTTCTACAAAATGCAGGAGTGTATAGAAGCACTAATGTAGGAGTTGGTGGAAAAGAGGGAGTAACCCATGTAGCACCACCTCCAAATCTTGTGCCACAACTTATGGGTGAGCTTTTTGAGTGGGTAAAAACTACTGATGAACATTTGCTAATTGTAAGTTGTATATTTCATTATGAGTTTGAATTTATTCACCCTTTTAGCGATGGCAATGGAAGAGTTGGAAGAGTTTGGCAAACAGTGATTTTAAAATCATATAAAGAATTTTTTAGTTTTATGCCCATAGAGAGTATGGTTAAAGATAACCAACAAAAATATTATCAAGCTTTAGAAGATTCTGGAAGTATGGGTGAGAGTACCCCATTTATAGAGTTTATGTTAGAGGTTATTAGCAAATCACTAAAAGATTATATTAGAGAAAGCAAAAAAAGTGTCCCTAAAAGTGTCCCTAAAAATGTCCCATTAAAAAGAGTAGATGAGATAATAAATCTTATTAAAAAAGATAAAAATATTACTATATTACAAATAGCAGATTTACTTAGTGTATCTGATAAAACAATAAAAAGAGATATTACTAAACTTAAAAATGAAAATAAAATAGTTAGAGTTGGTGGTTTAAAGGGTGGTTATTGGAAAGTTATAGATAAAAATTAAAAGAAAGAGAATATTCTCTCTTCCTATTAACTTAAAGTTACTGATTTGTTGCCACTTTATAGGTAGGGTCATCTTCCTCATAAGAACAGAATGGTCCTGCTGAAGTGAGAACCTTTTTACAATCTTGTGAGAGGTGTCGCAAGGTGAGTTTTTTTCCTGCTTGTTTGTACTTCTCTGTAATGCCATCAATGGCTTCAACGCCTGAAGAGTCCATAACTCTTGCATCTTTAAAATCAATGACCACTTCATCTGGGTCATTTTCAACATCAAACTGTTCATTAAATGAAGTAACTGAACCAAAAAAGAGTGGACCATCTAACTCATAGA
>JALSKR010000013.1 GCA_026988735.1 Sulfurimonas sp. | reverse complement strand
GATCCGAAAATGTTGGAGTTTTCCATATATAATGACATTCCGCATCTGCTGACACCAGTTATAACAAAACCAAAGCAGGCAATAATCTCACTGAATAATATGGTAAATGAGATGGAACGCCGTTATGAATTAATGGCTGAAAGTCGTACCAAAAATATAGAAAACTATAATGAAAAAGTGAAAAAAGAGGGTGGTGAGCATTTCCCTTATATAGTCGTTATTATTGACGAGTTGGCTGACTTGATGATGACAAGCGGTAAAGATGTTGAGCTTTCCATTGCAAGACTGGCGCAGAAATCCCGTGCCTGTGGAATTCATCTCATCATCGCTACGCAAAGACCGTCTGTTGATGTTGTGACAGGACTTATAAAAGCAAATCTTCCTTCACGTATATCTTATAGAGTAGGGCAAAAGATTGATTCAAAAATTATTTTGGATCAAATGGGTGCAGAATCACTTCTGGGGCGTGGTGATATGCTCTTTACTCCTCCTGGCGCACCAGCACTTGTTCGATTACATGCTCCATGGGCAACAGAAGAAGAGATAGAAAAAATAGTAAACTTCATCAAAGCACAAAGAGAACCCAACTATGATAAAAGCTTCTTGATAGAAGAGAGTAATGGCGAGGGTGGTTCTGCTTTGGGTTCCAATGAAAGTTATGAAGAACTTGATCCACTGTATGAAGAAGCAAAAAGTGTCGTTTTGAATGACAGAAAAACATCTATTTCTTATCTGCAAAGAAAACTCCAGATTGGATACAACCGCTCTGCTAGAGTTATTGAACAGCTTGAAAATGAAGGTGTACTCTCTTCTCCAAACGCTAAAGGTGTGAGAGAAATATTGTAATGACAAAGCCACATTTTATATTTACAAAGCAAAAGGGTGCTTTTCGTGTACATGTAAAGAACCTTGAAGCGTTGAGTGTTGAACAGATTCGTGAAATAGAAGAATTTGTTACAGCAAGAAAAGGATATTTTGATTTTGAGACATATACATTTACCATTCAAAAAAATATTGATTATGAAGAGTTTGTAAGACTTCTTGAAAGCTTACATGTAAAGGCTAGAGTTGAAAAAACTACATTCTACACACAAAGCAGTGCAAGAATTCCTTTTGGGCAATACAAAGGAATGCTCTACAGTGAACTTCCTGATTCCTATTTGCAATGGCTGAAAAACAATTATATGGGGAGTGACAGAGAAATAGTCTGTACCGAAGTTGCAAAACGAAAGCTTTAATGTTACTTTTTAACACAACAAAGCAATTTTCTGCCACATAAGTGTATACATTCGTAACACTATTAAAATCATTACTTTTCTTTTAGCTATAATGTCCCAAATTAAATTTACAATAGGAAGTATTATGGGATTTAGAGAAGACTATAAAGCACATGTAGAAGAAAGAGCGGCACTTGGTGTACCTCCATTACCTCTTACTGCTGAACAGACAGTGGAAGTTATCGAGTTTATCAAAACAGGTGAATATGTTGAAGAGATGCTAGACCTTTTAGAAAATCGTGTATCTCCGGGTGTGGATGATGCAGCATATGTCAAAGCTGCATTCTTAAATGAACTGGCAAGCGAAGAGCATCATGTAGCGGCAATTCCACCTGAAAAAGCCGTTCAAATGCTTGGAATGATGCTTGGCGGTTACAATGTTAAACCACTTATTGATTCTTTAACATCAAAAAATGTAAAAGTTGTTGCTGCAGCCATTGAAGCACTCTCTAGTACATTGTTGGTGTATGATGCGTTTAATGATGTTGAAGAGTTACATAAAAAAGGTGTTACTGCAGCAACTCACGTTTTAAATGCATGGGCTGATGCTGACTGGTTTACAAAAAAACCTGAACTTCCTGAAAAATTAACTGTAACAGTATTTAAAGTTCCCGGTGAAACAAATACTGACGATTTGTCTCCTGCTTCTGAAGCATTTACCCGTTCAGATATTCCTTTACATGCAAACTCTATGCTTGCGGCAAAAATGGAAGATCCTATTGGCACGATTAACAGACTCAAAGAACTTGGACATCCTGTTGCTTATGTTGGTGATGTAGTAGGTACCGGTTCAAGCCGTAAATCAGGAATCAACTCAGTACAATGGCATATGGGAGAAGATATTCCAGGTGTTCCAAACAAGCGTACCGGTGGTATTGTTCTTGGTGGAACTATTGCACCTATTTTCTTTGCAACAGCAGAAGACTCAGGTGCACTTCCAATTGAGTTAGATGTTTCTCAAATGGAAACAGGTGATGTAATTGACATCTATCCGTATAAAGGTGAAGCACATAAAGATGGTAAATGCATCGCTACATTTACATTAAAACCTAATACTATTACTGATGAAGTACGTGCAGGTGGTCGTATTCCACTTATTATCGGTCGCGGACTTACAAACAAAGCACGTAGTGTTTTAGGAAAAGCTCCAGCTGATATTTTCTTAACTCCTGATCAGCCAGAAGATACTGGTAAAGGGTATACTTTAGCACAGAAAATGGTTGGTAAAGCGTGTGGAATGGACGGTGTTCGTCCGGGTATGTATTGTGAGCCTGAAATGAGTACAGTCGGTTCTCAAGATACAACAGGTCCAATGACAAGAGATGAGATTAAAGAACTTGCAGCACTTGGATTTAATGCTGACTTGGTATTACAGACTTTCTGTCATACATCTGCTTATCCAAAACCGTCAGATATTAAAATGTTCCATACACTGCCTGACTTTATTGCAAACCGTTCAGGTGTTGCTCTTCGTCCTGGTGATGGAATTATCCACTCATGGTTAAACAGAATGGTTCTTCCTGATACTGTAGGTACCGGTGCAGATTCACATACGCGTTTCCCTATCGGTATCTCTTTCCCTGGTGGTTCTGGAATTGTTGCATTTGCAGCAGTTACGGGTTCTATGCCTTTAACTATGCCAGAATCAGTTCTTGTAAAATTTAAAGGAAAAATGCAACCGGGAATCACATTACGTGATTTAGTAAATGCTATTCCTCATCAGGCTATAAAAGAAGGTCTTTTAACAGTTGAGAAGAAGGGTAAGAAAAATATTTTTGCCGGACGTATTTTAGAGATTCAGGGCTTACCTGACTTAAAAGCTGAGCAGGCATTTGAACTCTCAGATGCATCAGCAGAGCGTTCTGCTGCAGCATGTACGGTTCAGCTAGACAAAGAACCAATTATAGAGTACTTAAAATCGAATATCACACTTTTAAATTCTATGATTGATGCAGGATACGAAGATCACCGTACTTTGGCTCGTCGTATCGTGAAAATGGAAGAGTGGTTGGAAAAACCTGAACTCATGAAAGCTGATGAAGATGCAGAGTATGCAGCAGTGCTTGAAATTGATTTGGATCAAATCACAGAACCTATTTTAGCATGTCCAAATGATCCGGATGATGTTGCTACACTTTCAGAAATTTTAGCTGATCCAAAACGTCCGCATAAAATTGATGAAGTATTTGTTGGTTCATGTATGACAAATATCGGTCACTACCGTGCACTTGGTGAAGTACTAAAAGGTGAGGGCGCTGTTCCTACTCGTTTATGGGTTTGCCCTCCGACAAAAATGGATGAAAAACAGCTTGTAGAAGATGGTTATTATGCGATCTTTGGTGCTGCCGGTGCAAGAACGGAAGTTCCGGGATGTTCATTGTGTATGGGTAATCAGGCACGTGTTTCTGACGGTGCGACAGTATTTTCAACATCAACAAGAAACTTTGACAACCGTTTAGGTAAAGAAGCAAAAGTTTATCTTGGTTCTGCTGAACTTGCTGCCGTATGTGCACTTCTTGGAAAAATTCCGACAAAAGAAGAGTACCTGGAGTTAACGAAGAAAATTGAAGGTAAAGAAGACGATATCTATAAATATCTAAACTTTAACCTAATCAAAGATTATAAGCTTAACTAGCTGTATGCAATAAACGGACTAAATCCGTTTTTGCCAAGCTGAACTAAATTCACAGTGCAACAAACGGACTAAATCCGTTTTTGCCACATCTTACTCACTGACTATATCATACTCATCCGGAATATTCGGTACATATTTTTCTTGCGATATTTTTTTATTTACTTCTTGATTTTTAAATACAATTTTTATATCATTTTCAAGTTCATCTTTATATGAAATGGATTTAATTATTGAATTTTCTGTTTTTATGATGTACTCTTTATTTTGAAATTTTGCTAAATAACTCCCTTTACCAATCTCTTTTGCATTGTGAATAATTTTAAAAAGATCAAAGTCTCCATTAAGATGTTTAATGATGACCTGTTCTAGTTCCGGTTCAATAACAACAATTTTATTGGGTAGTATATAAACGCTCTTTTGCACAGGTTTTGTATATTTCCAAAGAGCATAACGAGGTTTAGAAGCTGTTACATGCCCTGTATATGTGATTTTAACACCTTTGTCATCTACTATTTTTTGCAAAAAATCTGCTTCAAAACTGTTTATATTTTTTATGTTTGCATAGCTGGATGTTACTAGCAATGCAGCTAAAATTACTCTTTTCATATTTATCCTTTAGAAAGAAATTATAACAAATTATTTATTTATACTCGTGTATGCAAAATTGAAACTGAGGGACAAAACAAGCGAATTTATACTTAACTTAGGCAATAAGTGATAGAATAAAACATATTTTATTTATAAAGGCAGATAACGCTTGTGACTTCAAAATATCTTTTATCATACACAGCAGTATCCCTGCAAGCTTATGAAGTTGAGACTATTGTTAACCTTTATAAAGAAACTCTTGATTGGAAGAGTGTA
>JALSKR010000012.1 GCA_026988735.1 Sulfurimonas sp. | reverse complement strand
TCACAAAATGAAGGCAAAGCGTGCCGGTGCTGAGCATTTTACTCTTCATGACGGTCCTCCCTATGCAAACGGGCATATTCACATAGGGCATGCCCTCAATAAAATTCTCAAAGATATTATCATCAAACATAACTACTTCAACGGAAAATCTGTCCGTTTTACTCCGGGTTGGGATTGTCACGGTCTTCCGATTGAGCAACAGGTTGAAAAAAAGCTTGGCGGAAAAAAGAAAAAAGAACAACTTGAAACTGCTGAGATTAGAAAACTTTGCCGTGAGCACGCACGTAAATTTGTAGATATTCAAAAAGAAGAGTTTAAGACACTTGGGATTATTGCCGATTGGGAAAAGCCGTATGTAACAATGGATTACAAATTTGAAGCAAATATTTTTAGAACACTCTGCAGTGTTGCAAAAAAAGGTCTTTTGATTGAGCGTAGCAAACCTGTCTTTTGGTCTTGGGCTGAGCGAACTGCACTTGCAGAAGCTGAAGTTGAATATGAAGACAAAGAAGATTACTCTATTTATGTGGCATTTGAACTCAGTGACGAGGCAAAAGAAAAACTCGGACTCTCCAAGAATGAAAAAGCCGCTCCGGTTATCTGGACGACTACTCCATGGACAATTCCTGCCAATACAGGAATCTCACTTAATCCTGAAGAAGAGTATGTTCTTACAACTGACGGATATATTGTTGCAAAAAAACTGCTCAATGCTTTAGTTGAAGAGGGTATCCTCAAAGGTACAGTTAGTAAAACTTTTGATGCCACAGCATTTGAAAACCTCAACGCCATCAACCCACTTAACGGCAGAACTTCCCGTATGGTTTTAGGTGAACATGTTTTGGTTGACAATGGTACAGGATGTGTGCATACAGCTCCAGGTCACGGTGAAGATGACTACCGTGTCGGACTCAAATATGACCTTGAAGTTGTGATGCCAGTGGATGAAACAGGATGTTATGATGCTACAGTTGTACGTGATGCTTTGATTCCAAATGCAGAAGATTTTGTAGGACGTCATATTTTTAAATCAAATGAAGAAATTGTTGAGATGCTGGGTGAGAGCGTATTACATGTAAGCAAATTTATGCACTCCTATCCGCATTGCTGGAGAAGTCATACACCGCTCATCTATCGTGCTACCAAACAGTGGTTCATTTCAGTTGATGAAAAACCTGAGGGGGAGGACAAAACACTCAGAAATATTGCTCTTGATGAGATAGAAAAGACTCTTTTTATCCCTGAAACTGGACGCAATCGTTTAACATCAATGGTAGCAAACCGTCCTGACTGGTGTATTTCCCGTCAGCGTGACTGGGGTGTTCCTATCGCATTTTTCAGAGTAAAAGAGACGGGAGAAGTCCTCCTTGATGAAAAAGTGCTCAACTTCGTAGCGATGATATTTGAAATGCAGGGAAGTGATGCCTGGTACTCTATGGATATAGCGCAGCTTCTTTATCCGGGAAGCGGTTATAAGCCAGAAGAACTTGAAAAAGTAACAGATATTTTAGATGTATGGTTTGACTCAGGCTCTACTTGGAATTCGGTACTCAAATCCCGTAATTATGACGCGGGAGATTATCCGGCTGACTTGTATGTAGAAGGGTCTGACCAACATCGCGGCTGGTTCCAGTCATCTCTGTTCTTATCATCTGCAGTTGAGCATAAAGCACCTTACAAAGGCGTACTGACGCATGGTTTCACAGTAGATGAAAAAGGCGAAAAAATGTCTAAGTCAAAAGGCAATGTTATCGCACCGGAAAAAGTCTTAAAAGAGTACGGAAGTGAAATTCTTCGTTTGTGGGTTGCTTCATCAGACTATCAGGGAGATTTGAAAATTTCTCAGGGGATTTTAAAACAGACTTCTGAGAATTATCGTAAACTCAGAAATACATTTAGAATTATGCTTGCAAACATCAATGACTTAGAGAGCCTGACACCATACGAAGAGATGGGTGATTTGGACAAATGGATTTTAAATGTTGCACAAAATACACTTGATGAAGTACATAAACACTTTAGCGAGTACAACTTTGTAAACGGTATGAGTACGCTTAACAATTTCATCGTTAACGAACTCAGCGGTATGTATATAGATATGACGAAAGACAATTTGTACTGTAATGCAAAAGAGAGTCAAAGAAGAAGAGCCAGTCAAAGTGCAATGGCAATGATTACAAAAACACTCCTTTTAATCATGGCACCTGTCATTACCTATACAGCTGATGAAATAGTAGATAATGCACCTGCCATCATCAAAGGCGATGCCGAAGATATTTTTGATATGAGCTATGAAAAAATTGAAGCCGGTGCAATGCCTTTTGATGCTGAGTATATGGTAAAAGCACGTGAAGGTTTTGGCGCAGAAGTTGATAAACTCAAAAAAGAAAAAATCATCAAAAATACACTTGAGCTTGTCATCTACACCGAATCAAAAACAGTCCTCGATATGAACAATACCGATGCAGAAGATTGGTTTGTTGTTTCTGGAGTTTTAGAAGACAAACCCGAAGAAGAGATCATAGCCAGCTTTAAAGTTGATGAAGACACTTTCAGCATAGCAAAAGCCACACTGCACAAATGTCCACGATGCTGGAAGTATCAAGCTGAAGCAGAAGACTGTCTGTGTAAAAGATGTCAAAGCGTAGTCAATGGTTAATTTTAGCGAGCCTGTTACGTCAACTGTAATTATAACAACGATTATTGCTATATTTGCTACGATTGGTATAGGTATTTTAGCTGTTAAAAAATTTAAAAAGGAAAGTTAGTGATTACATTAAAAGAAGCGCTTGCAATGAGCAAAGATGAACTTAACACATTTAAAAACGAATTACAAACAAAAATAGAAGCCAACAAAGATTTAAATGCATATATAGATGTAAAGAGTTTTGGAGACGGTGTACCTGTTGCCATTAAAGATAATATTCAAGTAAAAAACTGGTCAGTTACATCCGCTTCAAAAATTTTGCAAGGCTACATTGCACCTTACAATGCCACTGTCATAGAAAAACTTTTAGATGCCGGACTTTCTCCTTTTGGTCGCACAAATATGGATGAATTTGCCATGGGTTCAACAACAGAAACAAGCTTCTACGGCAAAACACTCAATCCTGTGAATCCTGAGTGCGTTCCCGGTGGAAGTTCCGGTGGAAGTGCTGCTGCAGTTGGAGCGGGTTTGGCTATAGCCGCACTTGGCAGTGATACGGGTGGAAGTATTCGTCAACCCGCAGCATATTGCGGCATCGTTGGTATGAAACCAACTTACGGAAGAGTCAGCCGTTACGGACTTGGGGCATACGCTTCGAGTCTGGATCAAATCGGACCAATGACACAAAACGTTGAAGATGCTGCAATTCTTTATGACATTATCAGCGGAAGTGATGCCAGAGACTCTACCAATGCCATGATGGATGATAAAGTCAGTGACAAGCTCAATCCGGAGAGAAAACTCACAATCGCAGTGTTGCCAAAATACATTGAAAATGCCAGTGATGATATAAAAGAAGCCTATGCAAAAGCAATTGAAGCACTCAAAGCACAGGGGCACACCATCGTTGAAAAAGAGATGATGGATGCGAAATATGACATTTCTGCATACTACATCACGGCAACAGCAGAAGCGACAACAAACCTTGGGCGATATGACGGTATACGTTACGGAAACCGCGTTGAAGGTGCAACACTTGAAGAAACCTACTACAAAACGAGAAGTGAAGGCTTTGGTGATGAAGTCAAACGCCGTATTTTGCTTGGGAATTTTGTTCTCTCAAGCGGATATTATGAAGCCTACTATGTAAAAGCACAAAAAACGCGTCACTTAATAAAAGAGGAATATGCAAAAATCTTTAAGGATGTTGACTTGATACTTTCTCCTGTTGCTCCGAGTGTCGCACCAAAATTCGGAGAACTTGCAAACCCTATGCAGATGTATTTGAGCGACATCTATACTATCAGCGTCAACCTTGCAGGACTTCCTGCACTTTCATTACCAATTATGAAAAATACAGCAGGTATGCCGGTAGGACTGCAACTTATAGCAAATGCATATGATGAGCAGACACTCTTTGACGGTTCTCTCAGTCTTGAAAAAGAAATTGCCTATAACTAATGTAATGACAATGAGATAATTTTTTGTTACTATTGTAAAAAAGGATATAAAATGGCATATTTTGACAATGTAAAAGTAAAAGACAAGCTCTACGGTTTAGTATTTGGAAAAGGGAAAGTTTCTCAGGTTTTTGAAGACTCTCATTATAAAATGATGGTAAAATTCAAAAATGGACATGAAGTACCCTATACTGAAGATGGTATACCCGGATGGGGAAATTTCAAAAAGCAGACTATCTTTTATAAGGATGATATTGACCTTACGGATGTCGATTTTGCTCCTGTAACAAAAGTGCTCTCTCCTAAAAAAATTATCAAACTCAGAGAGAAGAAAAAACTTGAAGTCAGACTCCCTTCGGGAATATGGACAAACTGCACAAAATGTATTGCAAGTTATGTTGAAGATATGCTTGAGTCTGAAAACTATCATCTATTTAGAAAAACACCTAAAAAAGGATAAAATATTACATATACTATCATTCATACCATACATATTTTTGCTGTTTTTATTTATGGGGGATTTCTTTTCACTGACAATATTTTTATGGCTAAAATGAAGCAGTCACTCACAGAAGAAGAACATAAAAAGGCACGGGAAGCCATTATGATACATGTACGAAAAGTTGTACCGAAGGCTCTTATAGTTGCTGTACTTTCGGGAATGTATCTATTTTCACAGGTTTTTGGAAAAATTTCTCCTGATGGACTGAGCAGTTTTCAAATAGCACTTTCAATCAAAGCTTTTTTAGGT
>JALSKR010000011.1 GCA_026988735.1 Sulfurimonas sp. | reverse complement strand
TATAATAACCGATAGTCTGCTCCAAAATATTTTTAAGATTTACATCTTCAGCTTCTTGCTGTTTTTGTTTAAAATTTAAAAATGTCAGTGATTTATAGATGCTCTCAAGCTGTTTTGTACTTATAGAAATATTCGTCAGTATCTTTTTATCATAGACTCTCTTTTTTATCGCTCGGCTTGCACTCATTTTCAAGGCTGTTATAGGGGTGTTGAGTTCATGTGAAACATCCTGAATAAAGCTCTCAATCTGCTCCATTCTTTGATGCACAGGCTTCATAAAGAGTTTGGCAAGTATGATAGAAATAAGTACAATAAAAATAAAACTGATTCCCATAACCAAAAGTACATTTTTTTGAAGTTCATGCAATTTGGCAAAGTACTCATTTGTTTTTACAACGACATATTTAATATTTAAATGTTCCTGCGGTGCATCTGAAACCAGCACTTTGTAGCCGCCTTTCTCATAATACCCTGGTTTAAAACTCCTCGCTTCATTTGTACCAATCAAACTGTATTCATACCCTTTCTCATTTGGAAGTTGCAGTGTTGCACCTTTCATCTGTGCATTGATAATGAGTCCCGAGAGTTTATCTGCGATATGATTGAGTTTATAGTATGTTGTACTCTCCAAAGAGTTTTTTTGTGCACTGTAGTACCAGTAACCAGAGAGCAACACAAATAAAAGAGAAGAGACAAGATAGAGCGCCACAAAAGAGTAAAAAGACTTTTTCTCTAACTCATTCAAACTTGTATCCTTCACCGCGAATATTGACAATACGCTCCTTACCAATATGCTTTCGCAAATTTTTCACAATAGTACGAATAGCATCATCACTCGGCATGTCTTCATACTCCCAAAAATTTTGTAACAATTCATCAGAGCTTACCACACGATGACGGTTTTTGTAAAAATAGTGCAGACAGTCACTCTCTTTATGTGTCAATTTGATTGTTTTTTCTGCTGTTTTAAGTGTATGTGTTTTAGTATCAAACACCATTGTATCAGCTAATTTCACCAAACTCTTCAATCCAAAATGCCTTTTAATGTTTTCTATACGCTGCGCCAGCTCTTCTAAGTCAAAAGGCTTTCTTATAAAATCATTTGCACCCGATTCAAAAGCGGATTTGAGGTATTTTGTATCATGAAACGCAGTGATGAAAATAGCCGGTGTCTCATCATGAAAACCTCGTAATTCTTTCAATAAAGAGATACCATCCCCATCAGGTACATTAATATCAAAAATATACAAATCAAACTTCTCATCTTCTGCAAGTTGCAAGGCTTTTTTCATACTGTAAGTCTGCACAACCTCATACTCATCTTCCAAAAAATCAACCAAAATATGTGCCAGTGCCGGATCATCTTCAAGTAATAATATTTTCATAAGACTATTGTAACAAGTTTACACTGTTTTTTCTATCTCTTTAATAGCTTTGCCAACATCCCCAAGACAACATCCGCCACTGGGATTTAGAATTTCACAGGCACAACCCGGATTTTCCATCTTTGTTTTAATGTCTTCTAATGCCCTTGTCTTACCTGTTACGTCAAGCTCTGCTTTTATTTTCTCCTTTGTCCACTCAAAACAGTAGCACACGGTAGCAGGTCTGGCTCCCTCTTTGAGTCCGACAACAACACTCATATCCTTTTGCGTAAGTATCTCATCTCCCCGAAAATAAACAACCTTACATGTAACCGTTTTACAGTAATAAAACCCGTCAAAACAGGAGAGTTTCCGCTTTGCCTCTTGTGTCAAAAGATGCTGCAGTGTTTTTCCAAGAACTCCTTTTGCTTTTTCAAAAACTTCATTATATATCTTTAGTGTGCAATCCTTTGTGTTATACTTTTTCATGAATACAACACAAACTCACCACACAAAGAGTATATACTTCTCTCAACAAAACAAAAAGGAGTTTCTTATGAAAACTTTGGCAAAAATCTTTTTCGCACTTCTCTTAGGCGCGACACTTGTTCAGGCAGCCGCATTTAGCAAAGATGCAAAATTCAGAACAACTACTGTGCATATCACTGCAGACAAACCGCTTACTACCGGTTCAAATACACTTATAGTCACCATCAAAAAAAACGGCAAGCTTATAGATGATGCAAAAGTTGCACTCAAAGCATTTATGCCTGCAATGCCAGGTATGCCTGCTATGAGTTCTAAAGCAAATGCAAAAAACCTTGGCAACGGAAAGTATAAAGCAACACTCAATCTCGCAATGAGCGGAACATGGCAGTTACATATATTTATAACACCAAAAACAGGAAAAAGGTCACGTGTTAAAACAACGCTGAACTTTTAAAAGGCAAAAAAAATGCAAAAAAAGATTATTATAGTTTTTCTATTGCTGTTAAGTATACCTTTATTGGCTAATAGCGATAGTTTACAAACACAAACACTCTTTGGTTTACTACTCGGAGCATTTGGAGCAGGATTATTGCTTACTTTTACACCTTGTGTACTGCCTATGATTCCTATTCTTTCAAGTATCATAGCCGGTCAAGGTGAAAAAGTTACAAAGAAAAACGGTTTTCTCCTCTCTGTCGCTTATGTTCTTGGCACGGCACTGACATATACACTTATGGGTGCTCTTGCCGGGGCTACAGGTGAACAGCTACAGTCTTATTTTCAAAATATCTGGGCGATTGGTATTATGAGCTTTATCTTTTTTCTTCTGGCTCTTTCCATGTTTGGTTTTTTCAACCTGCAAATGCCCTCTTTTATCCAGTCTAAACTAGACAATCAAACCAGAAATATTAAAGGCGGTACTTTTTTTGCCGTTTTTTTACTTGGTTTACTCTCAGCGCTTATTTTGGGAGCCTGTGTTTCGCCTGTCATTATCTCATTTTTAAGTGTTGCCATCGCACAGGCAAATCCTGTGTTGGGAGCAGAAATGATGTTTGTACTCTCTCTTGGTATGGGTGTTCCCTTGCTACTCGTTGGTCTTGGTGCCGGGTACCTGATTCCAAAAGCAGGCGCATGGATGGATTATGTAAAGTACTTTTTCGGTATTTTGCTTCTAGGCGTTGCAATCAGTATATTTTCCGAGCTTGAACTTTTTTCTGCTTTATATCTGTGGGGTGTTTATTTTATACTTATTGGCGCATTTATATATCCATTGCAAACAGGAGACGAACAGGTTACTCTATGGCAAAAATTTTTAAAAAGCTTAGCGATACTGTCTCTTGTTTGGGGAACTATCAGTTTAACAGGGGCTGCTATGGGACATGACAACATATATATGCCACTCAAAAGCAACTCTGTGCAACAAGCAACATCAAGTTCGCAAGCCGTTACAAAAACACCTTCTCTTTTTACAGAAGTACCAAATCTCAAAGTAATGGATGAAAAACTGGCAGAGGCAAAATACAGCGACAAGCCTATATTTGTCTATTTTCACTCAAAATATTGCAAGGTTTGCAAAAAACTCGATGAAACTACTTTTAAAGATCCCAAAGTTATTGAAATTCTCAATAAGAAATATATTGCTCTTGTCGTTGATCTATCTGATAAAAGTAACAAAGAGACACTGGCTATCAAAGAAAAGTATGGTATTTTTGGATATCCTTCATTTTTACTTATAAATAGTGACGGAACTCCACAAACTGATACAATACATTATGGCTATGAAGGTGCACAAGAACTGTTTGATGTACTTGATTTAAACGCAGAATAACAAATAAAATAGAAGGTATTCTTATGAAACACAATAAACACTCTTTATCAAGAAGAACTTTTGTCAAAGGCGTTGTCGCCTCAAGCGCAATGCTTTACGGGATAAACCTCAACGCTTCTACCGATACAATTAAAAAACGCCAAAAGAGTGAAGAACTCTCAGGAACTGTTTTTCATCTTACAATAGACAAAACCATTGTCAATGTAACAGGAGAACCTTCTTATGCAACCACTGTCAATGGTATGCTACAAGGTCCAACACTAAGGTGGCGTGAGGGTGATACTATTACCTTACATGTAACCAATAACCTCAAAGAATCTTCTTCAATTCATTGGCATGGAATTATCTTACCATACCAAATGGATGGAGTTCCTGGTATTAGTTTTGATGGTATAGCTCCAGGGGAGACCTTTACATATACTTTTACACTCCAACAAAGTGGTACCTATTGGTATCACTCCCATTCTGGGTTTCAAGAACAAACAGGCGTTTACGGTGCCATAGTTATTGAGCCAAAAGAGAAAGATCCTTATGAATATGACAAAGATTATGTTGTTGTTTTATCAGATTATTCTGATGAAAAACCAGAGGCTATTTATAGAAAACTCAAGCTCTCAGCTGATTATTACAACTTTAACCAAAGAACTGTTGGTGATTTTTTCTCCGAAGTAAAAGAAAAAGGTTTTTTAGAGGCTTTTCAGGCAAGAAAAATGTGGAATGAAATGCGTATGTCCGATAGAGATCTCTCAGACGTCACAGCCTATACCTATACTTTTTTAATGAACGGACAAAACCCTGCAACACGCTTTCAAGCACTTTTTGAAAATGGACAAAAAGTCAGACTTCGCTTTGTAAACGCAGCTGCAATGACATTTTTTGATGTACGTATTCCTGGACTTAAAATGAGAGTGATAGCAGCAGATGGTAACAATATACAGCCCGTAGATGTAGATGAATTTCGTATAGGTGTTGCTGAGACCTATGATGTTATCGTGGAACCAGAAGATGACAAAGCCTATGCTATTTTTGCCCAAAGTATAGCCAGAAAAGGCTATGCACTTGGAAACCTCTCAACTGATGCAAATATATTGGCAGAGATACCAAAAATGGATGCACCACAGGCACTTACTATGCTTGATATGGGCATGAGCAAAGATATGGCACAGATGAAAAATATGGATATGTCCAAGGGAAACTCTATGTCATCTTT
>JALSKR010000010.1 GCA_026988735.1 Sulfurimonas sp. | reverse complement strand
CCTGGAGTAAAATAGAGATCTTCGTCTCCTAGTGCAAACAGTTTGACTTTATTTTGCTTGTGAACAATTTTATGTTTATGAATGACCACTGCTTGATTGACAAAAGCATCAGCATCTTGAAGAATGAGTGTCAAGACAACGATTTGCTCATCTACCTCTTTTTTCAATATCTTAAGGGCCTTAAGAGAAAATTTTGCAGCCGTTTGCATATGTTCATAATCAAATCCCGTCAAAAAAACTTCAGGAGCTACAACAAGATGTTTCTCTTGATGTGTCCGCAAATAGCCTAACAGCATATCAAAATTGTCCTGATAACGTTTAGATGTAGGTAACTGTAAGGCTGCAACCTCCAGTGTTTTTGGTTTTGATAACATATTAAAAATCGTCTAAATCCAGACTCCCCTTAGAGTAATTGGTGACATTACCTTCAAAAAAATTCGTTTTTTGATCATTAAACTGTGAAAAATTATCTACCCACTTAATAGGATGTTCGACATTATAAATTTTTTTCATCCCCACGGCATGAAGTCTTTTATCTGCAAGATGTTGAATATATTGTTCTATAATCTCATCTGTGAGCCCAAGTATTTGCCCTTGTGTAATGTATGCGCCCCATTCACACTCTAGCTTCACAGCATCTCTAAACATTTGATACACCTCATCTTCTAGTTCTTGCGTAAACAGTTCTGGACGCTCTTTTTTGGTTGAGTTAATCATATTTTGAAACAATAAAAGGTGGGTGACTTCATCTCTTTGAATAAAACGAATCATCTGTGCTGATCCCAACATCTTATCAGAACGTGCCAACGTATAGAGATAGGCAAATCCGCTATAAAAATAGATGCCTTCAAGTATTTGATTGGCAAACATCGCTTTGACAATATTGGTATCACTAGGATTTGAAGAGAGTTCTTCGTAAATTTTTGCAATAGCATCATTTTTGGTCTTAAGCTTCATATCTCGTCTCCAAAGCTCATAAATTTCTTCAGAGTTTGTTGAAATACTATCTACCATTACCGCATAACTTTGTGAGTGCAATGCCTCTTCAAATGCTTGGCGTACCAAAATAAGATTGACCTCGGGGGAAGTGATAAAGGGATTAAGGTTGTCAATAATATTATTCGTCTGCAATGAATCCATAAAAATAAGCTGTGCTAAAACTTTATCGTATGCCGATTTTTCTGCATCGGTAAGATGCTTGTAATCATTCACATCTCTTGTCATATCGACCTCTTTTGGAAACCATGTATTATTAAGCATCATCTCCCAGAGATTATATGCCCACTGATATTTAATGTCATTGAGTTCAAAAATTCCTGTAGGATTGCCTCCAAAAATTTTTCTCTCGCTGGTTTTTTCTTCTGAATCTGGGTTATATATCTTTTTGCGTTCCATTTAGCTACCTTCTATTGTGTCTTCTTCTTCATTGAAAACATTATACTGATTTTGGCTGATTTTTTGGCTAAAATAAAGTATGAAAAATTTAGAAAAAGAAGAAGTAGCCCAACTGCTCCAAGTGATACAAAAAAAACCTGCACAACGTATCGTACATTTTTGTGAAAGTGCTTCTGCACTCAATGAAGGTCTCTCAACACTTTGTAAGTCGTATAGTAATGATTACTATATTTATTGCACTAACTCCACATACTTTACAGAGACCACCAAGACTTTTGAGACACAATCACATGTACATACTGTCAATTTTAACCTACGTCGACCACGTTATCTTATGCAGGCCATTGAGTATGATTACCTTATCTCTACCTTGGATTTTGTAGACAAAAATAAAGCAGAATTTTTACAAAAATGTTACCCTATTATCCGTACAGGAGGAAATCTATTTTTATTTATTTCAAAGTCAGGCTATGCAGAACGTGACGAATGGCGAAGCATACTTGAAGAACAGTACTATGTTTCTGTAACCATCATGGACAACATCTTTAAAAATTACGATGTGATTAGTGCAAAGCGTATGCATGGGTGGGGAGATTAATTTCTTACACTCTATGGATAGGCAACTTTTACATACGTTATAATTTAAAAGGGAGAACATCTTCGGAAAGGGAAGAACCTAGATGTTATTTGTAAAAGTTACCTAGAAAGCCCGAAGGTATTAGGGAGGGAGGGGAACCTCCGTGCTTTCATGTGAGTATTATATACTTTCATTGTGTACTAAACGTGAACTAGAACTTAAATGTATTTTAAATTACAGATAGGAACAACAATAATCCGTTATGGCTTTTACATTGACTTTAAATTTGCTGTTAGCCGGCACATGAAAAGACGCGCCTCCTTCTATATTTATCCATTCGTTACTGTTTGGAAGTTTCACCTCCAATTCTCCTGAAGTAATCTCCATAAGTTCTGCTGCAACCGTGCCAAATTCATATTCACCAGGAAGCATAAAACCCAAAGTTTTTTTAGAGCCGTCTGCAAAATGTACAGTTCTACTAGTGACTGCACCATCAAAATAGCTATTTCCTTCTA
>JALSKR010000009.1 GCA_026988735.1 Sulfurimonas sp. | reverse complement strand
GTATTGTACCAGTCACCCGTTAGAGAATCTTTTCTTGTAAATGCTTCTTCATATGGTAAAAGCAGTGCTTCATGGGAAGTGAAAAAATCTGTTTCACGCAGTGTTCTGTATGTTCGAGATGTGACACCACAGGCTTCCATAAACTTTAATGATTTTTCTATATCTTCCGCCAATGCTTCATACTTCTCACCGACTTCACTTTTATGTGCAAAATCTAAGTTCCATTTACTGACTTGATGTAAATCAGCCAAACCACCTGAAGCAAATGCACGCAGTAAATTTTGTGTAGCCGTTGCCTGATTATATGCTCTTATCATACGCTCAGGATCCGGTGTACGGGATTTTTCATCAAAATCTATACCGTTAATAATATCACCACGGTAAGAATCAAGAGTAATATCCCCTTTTGTTTCAGTGTTAGATGAACGCGGTTTTGCAAACTGTCCACCGAGTCGTCCTACTTTTACTACAGGTAGTCCGCCGGCATAAGTCATAACAACAGCCATTTGCATCAAGGCTTTAAAAGTATCGCGAATATTATCTGCATGAAATTCACTGAAACTCTCGGCACAGTCACCGCCTTGCAGTAAAAATGCTTTTCCCTGAGACACATTTGCGAGCTGTTCTTTGAGTGAACGTGCTTCTCCTGCAAATACCAGTGGCGGATAGCTTTTCAACTCTTTCAAAACAGCTTCAAGCTTAGCTTTATCAGGGTATGTCGGTTGTTGTAATATCGGTTTTTCTCTCCAGCTAGACGGGCTCCAAGTGCTCATTATCAGACCTTATGTATTATTGTTTTTGGAATTTTATCAAAAAATAGCTAAAATTGCTATGAGAAAAGCTTTTTTTATGCTTAAATTAGTATAATTGTGAATATTTTTATTTGGAGATTTATGACAAAAAGTGACTTAAAATCATTAGTAACTCAAATGTATCATGAGTTGCTTGAAAATATTGACACACAACAAGAACCTAATAAAGAACAGGTGATTACCTATTTGCAAGATGTTGTGATGACTATTCAAAATATAAATGACGGAGATATAGATTCAGTAGAACATGCAAAACTGGCATTTAGCAATGCTTATAAAGAAATTGCAAATAAAACACTTTCATCATATAAAAACACCAATAATAAATTTGAAAAGCTCACACAAATCCAAGAAAAAACTGTACAAAACTGTGAAGATCAACTGATTGATATGCCAGCAATAAAAGAAAAACTTGATGAAATTCAAGATCATATGTCCGAAGAAGTGCAACGTGCGAATAAAGTGATTTCAGAACTTGCAGCACAGGTCAAAGAACTTGAAGAGAGTTCAAACCTGGATTCTTTGACAAAAATATTTAACAGACGAGCACTTGATGGATATCTTCAAAAACTTTGTGCAAAAAAAGAGTTACAGCATAAACTACACATTCTTCTTCTGGATATAGATGATTTTAAACATATCAATGACAAATATGGGCATATTGCAGGAGACAAGGTACTGATTTTCGTTGCCAGACTTTTGAGAAAAACTTTGCGTGACGGTGACAAAGTTTTTCGTTACGGTGGTGAAGAATTTTTAATTGTACTCAACCGAATAAATAAAGAAACCTGTCAAAAAATTGCAAAAAGAATTTTAACACTTGTCAGTTCAAATCAACTTTTTTATCAGGGAAAATCGTTAAAAGTAACAATGAGCCTGGGCGCAACAATGTATTATCCTGGTGATACGCCTGAAACTATTATAGGCAGAGCGGACAAAGCACTGTACAAATCCAAGAAAAACGGAAAAAATCAAATGCATATGGAAGGAAAAAATGGAGTTTAATTATTTTGACATTATTATAGGGGCTGTTATTTTACTCCTTGGTCTCAAAGGGATACTTAATGGATTTTTCAAAGAAACTTTTGGTCTTATAGGTATCATTGGCGGTATTTTTGTTGCATCACGAGTTGGCGATGAAGTTGGTCGTTATTTAAGTGATATGATATTTAAATTTTCAAACGAATCGGCTATAAGTTTCACAGGTTTTCTGGTAACACTTGCACTTTTTTGGCTTCTTATGGTTCTTATAGGGTTTGCATTTAAAAAGTTAAGCTCACTCAGCGGCCTTGGTCCGATAGACAAAATTTTAGGATTTATCGTAGGTTCAAGCAAATTTTTTCTTATTGCCGCAGTTATTGCTTTTGCGGTATATAATGTCAAGGCAATCAGAACGACACTTGATTCTGCACTCAAAACAAGTATACTCTTTCCTGTTTTAGTAGAAACAGGAAAATATATTATGAAAATAGACCCTACAGATATTTCAAATGATATCAATACAACAATTTCACAGGGCAGTGCTGATCTGCAACAAAAAGTAGAAGACAACATTTCAGCAGCAACCCTAAAGCAAATTGACACCATTAAAAATCAAATAAGAGAGAAATAATTATGACACATGTAACTACGAACTTCAATAATAAAACCATGGAATATGAAGAACTGCTTAATAACTTCAAAAAATTATTAAAAAAAAATAATCTTAAATTTACAATCCAGCGCGAAGTGATATTGGAAACTCTGTACAATTCGGATGAGCACCTGACTCCTGAAGATTTACATCATCTTCTTCAAAATAAATATCCGGAACTAAAAACAGGTATAGCAACTGTTTACAGAACACTTTCGCTTCTTGAAGACTCCCATGTTGTTACTTCACTTTCATTTGGAGCACAGGGAAAAAAATATGAACTTGGCGTAAAAATACATCACGACCATCTCATCTGTACAGAATGCGGAAAAATCACAGAATTTTTAGATGATGAGATAGAAAAACGCCAACATGTAATCACGAAAAAACTCGGATTTAAAATGACTGATCACTCTATGCAGATATATGGCGTTTGTAAAGAGTGTCAAGAAAAAGAAAACAATTAAGAAAGAAGGAAAACTATTGATTTTTGAAAATAAATACATACAGCAAAGAATAGAAAAAGCAAATACATTAAAAGATGCAGGATACAATCCATATGCAAATGATTCCAAACGAAATACAACCATCGAAAAATATCTGAATGTCAACTCTGATGTGGCTGAGATGGAAAACAAACGTGACGAAAAGCGTCACTACATCGTAAGCGGACGTATAAAATTTCTTCGTATTATGGGAAAAGCGAGTTTTGTAAAAATAGAAGATGAAAGCGGAATGTTACAGGTTTATATCACACGTGACAATCTTCCTGAGGGGTTTTATAACGAAATTTTTAAAAAAAATATAGAAGTCGGCGATATCATAGAAGTGGGAGGATTCCCTTTTGTTACAGGAAAAGGAGAACTATCTTTACATGTAGACAGTTTCAAGCTCCTCACAAAAGCTATCTCACCGCTCCCTGAAAAGTTTCACGGTATTACTGACAAAGAGATCCGTTACAGAAAACGCTATCTTGATCTGATTATGAATGCGGAAGTGAGAAAAACTTTTCAAATCCGTTCCCGCGTTATCTCTTTGACACGTCGTTTCTTTGAGGACAAAGGCTTTTTAGAAGTTGAAACACCGATGATGCACCCTATTGCCGGCGGCGCCAATGCCAAACCATTTGTGACACATCATAATGCACTCGGCGTTGACAGATACCTCAGAATCGCACCGGAACTTTATCTCAAAAGACTCATTGTCGGTGGATTTGAAGCAGTTTTTGAAATCAACCGTAACTTTAGAAATGAAGGTATGGATGCAACGCATAACCCTGAATTTACCTCTATTGAATTTTACTGGGCATACAAAACATACAAAGATTTAATCGAAATAACAAAAGAGTATTTCCAGTACCTTTTTGAACATTTAAATCTGCCGACACTCTTGCCTTACGGTGATTTGGAAGTCAATTTTGCAAACTTTCAGGAAATTCCTCTTATAGAGTCTTTAACAACTGTTGGAGGAGTTCCTGCTGATGTTACAAAAGACAAAGAAAGAATCATTGCCTATTTGAATGAAAAAGGTATTACGGTTAAACCCGGAATGAATTTAGGACAACTCCAGGGCGAACTTTTTGACGAGTTTGTTGAGAAAAAACTTATTGACCCTACTTTTATTACAGAGTACCCTGTAGAAATTTCTCCGCTTGCAAGAAGAAATGATGAGCATCCTGAAATTACAGAGAGATTTGAACTCTTCATAGCAGGCCGCGAAATTGCCAATGCCTTCAGTGAGTTAAATGACCCTATAGACCAACTTGCACGTTTTGAAGGACAGATGGCAGCAAAAGAGAGCGGAGATGATGAAGCCCATGAAATGGACAGTGATTTTGTTGAAGCACTCAGTTACGGGATGGCGCCAACAGCGGGACAGGGAATAGGAATAGACAGACTTGTAATGTTGCTGACAAATGAGCACAGCATAAGAGATGTTTTACTGTTTCCTGCTATGAAACCTGTGCAGGAAGAAAACACAAAAGAAGATGAGGAGTAAGGAATACTCCTCTTTTTTACAAACTACAGCTTCTCAGGAGTCAGCCCCACACTCTCTAAAAAATGACGCAACTCTACCACTATCTCTTTTGAAATGTTAGTATCTTGATGAGGAAGAGGCATAACATACTCTTTGTCATTTAAAAATATCTTTACATGATGATTTTTTGTCATCTCTGTTTTTGCACCATAATGTTCTAAGGCATGTATTAGTTTTTTATAATCAATATTACTCGATAATGGATGTTCAAATAGTTTTTCTATTTTTGCTTTGTGTTTACTCATGGATAAATCCTTTTATTTTTTATTTATGGTGTTATTATAACATGCAGACAGAGAAACTTTTGCTACTTAGTTTGCATTTTTTACAAAATCAGGAATACAGTGCAGGAACCCACTGCTTTTTTCCCATTCCCAGCCCACCCTAAAGGATGGGTTCCGGAAAAATAATATACTTTTTCCCAACCTAATGCATTGAGACTCAAGTCCGGGTTGTGAAATATTCCGGAATCGGTACTTTAGTGCCGACTGTTACTGCTTTTTTACTACTCTGTTCTTTTTTTAAAAACAAGCAGTGTTTTGTCTTCTGTATCATAAAGAGAAAAAGTCTGTTTTTCCACTAGTTTGAGTTTTGAGAGTTTT
>JALSKR010000008.1 GCA_026988735.1 Sulfurimonas sp. | reverse complement strand
ATTTACCCGAATCTGCACCTTTTGAACTTGGAAAATCTCAGCTTTTGCAGACTGCAAAGAGTGATATACTTTTTATCGGCTACGGAAATGGTGTCGGACGGGCATATCAAACAGCACAGTGTATGGATGAAGATGTAAGTATTCTCGATTTACGTTTTGTAAAACCGCTTGATGAAGAGATGCTCAGAGATTTGTCACAGAAGTATAACAAATGGTTTGTTTTTTCAGATACGGCAAAGTATGGTGGTGTAGGTTCTGCGATTTTAGAGTTTTTAGCGAAAGAGAATATTTTAAATATATCCCTTGTTTCCTTTGAATACGAAGATGCATTTATCACACACGGGAATACCAGAGTCGTAGAAGAGTCTTTGGAACTCCTGCCTGAACAGCTTGCAAAAAAAGTCACAAACCATAATCCTTAGTAATCTACTGTGTTTACTTGACTTTAGACGGCTTCTTTATTATTATTCCAACAATCAATACAAGGAGTCGGCATGAGTCAAAAATCCTGTCCTATATCATTTATCAAAGTTGATGCTAATATTGTCAGAATTAATGCATCTTATATTTTATTGTTTTTCAGTCTTTATCTGAATACATCAAACAGGTTTATTCTGCTTTTTTTAATTGCAGATTTTATAATAAGACTTTTTATAAACAAAGATTACAGTCCTTTATACTTTCTGTCTGCAAGAACTAAAGAGCTGTTACATGTAAAGAGTAAATTTGAAGATGCTGCGGCTAAAAGACTGGCTACATATTTCGGATTGATATTTTTAGTACTGATACTGCTGTTTGATTTATTGCACACAGAACTGTTTTTTTACAGTACGAGCGGCATACTTCTTGTATGTTTATTTCTGGAAGTTGCTTTCAACTACTGTCTTGGGTGCAAAATGTATTATTTATATAAAAGATTTGTGTAATGGTTGGGGTCTCTACAAAAAGCCTTTACGGTGTTGCAGCAATGCATGCCTTGTACAACTCTCCAAGAAACAAGCTGATGCAGATAAAAGAGATAGCTGCCATGACGCAAATTTCGCACGGTTACCTTGAACAAATTCTTTCAAATTTGAAAAAGCACGGCTTTGTTGTAAGTATAAGAGGTGCAAACGGCGGCTATAAATTGGCGAGAGATGCTTCTGGCATTATTGTTCTTGATATTATAGAGGCTTTGGAAGGAGAACTTTTTGCAGTAGGACAAAATGTTGGTGCGAGTGTTGTCCTGGACTCTTTTTGGAAAGATATTCAGGAGAAGGTCCGTGCTGTATTTCATGTAAGACTCTCTGAACTTGACAAGGCCTATGCAACATATTTTTATGAAATCTAAAGCATGATAACACCGCCATATCGTCCTGTGTTGTGATTATGTCTGTAAGAATAAAAAATATTACTGTTACAACGGTTGCAAATATCTGATATCTCAATATGCTTGGCTAAAACACCTGCTGTAAGGAACTGTTCTTGGAGTATTGCTCTGATATCAAGATAGAATTTCTTTCCTTTTTTATCGACAGCATAACTAACTTTTTTCTCTTTTGCCTCTTGGTAAATTTGCTCATTTATTTCATAACACTTCTGACATATTGCAGGTCCGACGGTGACATGCAAATCCTTAATATCAGATGAAAAACCACTGACAAAACTTTCAATTACATTTTGAACAATATTTTCAAAAGCTCCTGCTCTGCCGGCATGTGCTGCAGCAATGACATTTTGTTTGGGATCATAAAAAAGGAGAGGAGAACAGTCAGCTACCATTACCAGAAGAGGTGTGTTTTTCTTATTTGTAATTACTGCGTCACAGGCAGGAGGATTGTAAAAGTTGTCGTTTTCATCAACTCTTTTTACAGTATTTGAGTGTATCTGTTTCATATGTACAAGTGTTTTATAGTTATAATTGAGTTTTTTTGCCAAAGTTTTATGATTTTTCAGTACATTTTTTGGATTATCCTGAACATGAAAGGCTAAATTTCCGCTTTCCTTACATGTAAAGAGATGTGTGAGTTTTGCAAAGTTGTTTAATAATTTACTTTGATAAAATTTCATATAATGATTATAACCAAAAAGAGGAAAGATATTGAGTAAGATAAGTATGTACCCGGTCACACTTGAGGGTCAAAGTATTGAACAAAAACGCAAAGAGATACGTGAGTACTTCCATAATACCTTTGATCTGTTTGAAAAAGTTTTTGAATTGTTACAAGATGAATCTGTGTTTTACAAAAAAAGTGAACCGACCCGTCATCCGATGATATTTTATTTTGGACATACGGCGACTTTTTTTGTAAACAGACTTATAAGTATGCAAATAATTCATGAAAGAATAAATCCTGAATTTGAGTCCTTGTTTGCTGTAGGTGTGGATGAGATGCGCTGGGATGACTTGGAAGAGTCACGCTACAGGTGGCCAGAAGTATCAGCAGTGAGAAACTATCGAAATGCTGTACGCAAACTAGTAGATGACTTGATTGTGCGTCTGGATTTTACATTACCGATTCGAGAGGATTCTGCTATGTGGATTATACTGATGGGGATAGAGCATGAGCGTATTCACATAGAAACATCTTTGGTTCTGCATCGTCAAATGCCTCTGGAATATATCAAAGATGTACCTGAATTCAATATTTGTACACACTCTTCAGATGCACCTCATAACGAGATGATAACAATCAACGGCGACAGAGTTACTCTGGGAAAAGAGAAAAAGCATCATCTGTATGGATGGGATAATGAATATGGCAGTTATGAAGAAGTTGTTCAAGATTTTCAGGTTTGTAAATTTCTTGTCAGCAATGGCGAATTTATGGAGTTTGTCAATGACGGCGGCTATGAAACAAAAGAGTACTGGGACGAAGAAGGGTTGGCATTTCTACAAAAATCCAATGCAAAGCATCCCCATTTCTGGGTCAAAGAAAACGGAGTCTTTAAGTACAGAGCCCTGAGTAAAATTATAGATATGCCGCAAGATTGGCCTGTGGATGTAAATGCTCTTGAGGCCGAAGCATTTTGCAGATACAAAAGCAAAAAAGAGAACAAAGAGTATCTTCTTCCAAGTGAAGCAGAATATGAACTGATATATAAAAGAGCAAATCTTAAAGATGTGCCTGCTCTGCATGAAAGCCGTGCAAATATCAATTTTTACCATTATGCCTCCTCCTGTCCTGTTGATGAATTCGGTTTTAACGGTATTTATGATGTTATAGGAAATGTATGGCAGTGGAGCAGAACACCGATACGCCCATTTAAAGGTTTTGAAGTACATGAAGCCTATGACGACTTTTCTGTACCTACTTTTGATGACAGGCATGCTCTGATACTTGGTTCTTCATGGGCCAGCAGTGGAAATCTCATTATGAAACACTCTCGGTACGCATTTAGAAAACACTTTTTTCAAAATGCCGGTTTTCGCTATGTCATAACACAAAACAGCAAAAATGAGAGTGGAGATATCTATGAGAGTGACGAACTTGTTTCGCAGTATTGTGAATTTCAGTATGGTGACACACATTTTGGTGTTGAAAATTTTGCCATAGCCTGTGCAAAGATTGCTGCAAAATATGCGATAAACACAACAAAAGCACTCGATTTAGGCTGCGCGACAGGAAGAGCCAGTTTTGAACTTGCAAAAAGATTTGATAAAGTTGAGGGTATAGATTTTTCTGTACGTTTCATTCAGGTCGGTTCCAAATTACAAGATACCGGCTATGTCGCGTTTACATGTAAAGAAGAGGGTGAACTCACCATTAACAAAAAAGTGACGCTGCAGGATTTGGGATATGAAGAAGTTGCGCAAAAAGTCTCTTTTTGGCAGGGAGATGCCTGTAACCTGAAGCCTAATTTCACCTCTTATGATTTAGTAATGGCAACAAACCTGATAGACAGACTCTATAACCCGAGACTCTTTTTAGATACAGTGGATGCGAGACTCAACAAAGATGGCATACTAATGCTTACATCTCCCTATACATGGCAGGAAAGCTCTACAAAAAAAGAGTTCTGGCTTGGCGGATACAAAGATGAAAACGGTAATGCAGTCAAAACTATAGAGAGTTTACAAAGTATTTTAAATGATAAATTTGAGCTTTTACATGTAGAGGATCTGGAGTTTGTTATAAAAGAGACAGCAAGAAAATACCAGCATACTGTTTCACAGGTAAGTGTATGGAAAAAGCGTTGAACTACAGTTTTGATACATCCAGTGAGCGTGAAGGCACCAATGCCGAAAAGTATGTTTTAAGGGAAAAACTTTTCGGTACTCAGGACGTTCTTCCTGTATGGGTGGCGGATATGGATATAGATACACCACAGTGTGTTTTGGATGCCGTGAAAAAAAGGCTCAATCATCCGGTGATGGGATATGAAGAGGTACCGGAGTCCGCATTTATGGCACAGATTGCATGGATGCAAAAAGAGCATAGTGTTATATTTAAACTCGAAGATATGCTCTATTCACATTCTGTTGTAGCATCTATGCATACAGCTATAGAGGCTTTTACAAAAGAGGGGGAGGGTGTCATTGTACAGACACCGGTCTATCCACCTTTTTTTCACAGTGTATTGCAGTTAAACAGAAAACTTGTAAAAAATCCGCTTACATGTAACAAGCAGGGCAAGTATGAATTTGACATAGAAGATTTAAAAGAAAAAATTGATGAAAATACAAAGCTTTTATTGCTGTGTTCGCCCCACAATCCTGTGGGAAGAGCATGGAAGAAAGAGGAACTTGAAAAGATACTTGAAGTTTGTCTGCAACATAATATTGTAGTTTTTGCGGATGAAATACATGCTGACCTGGTATATAAACCATACAAACATACTCCGTTTGCTGCATTAAATTCACGGGCAAAAGATATTACACTCACAGCAATTGGTGTAGGCAAAACTTTTAATATGGCAGGTTTTGCAATAAGTACAGTAGCCATCCCGAACAAAGAGCTGCGGGAGAAATTTAAAAAAGCGTATGACAAGGTGCATTTTGCCCAGGGTTCTTCTCTATCACATGTGGCATTTGAAACTGCCTATAAAGAAGGGAAAGAGTGGCTCGAAGCACTGAAAATTCATTTATATGAAAACTATTCTATGCTGAGTGCACTTGCAAAAAAATATCCGCACTGCATCAGGGTGACACCGATTGAGGCGACATATCTGGCATGGATTGATTGTCGTGGTATGGGACTCACAGACAAAGAACTCCGTAGCTTTTTTGTCAAAGAAGCGAAACTCGGGCTTAACCCTGGTATAAGTTTTGGCAGAGAAGGCCGCGGTTTTATGCGCTTGAATTTTGCACTCAGCTCTGCTAAAATGGCAGAAGTGGTTCAACGACTTGAAAATGCACTAAGGAAAAAAAGTGGCTGATATAAACTGGAATGAATATAAAGAGTATAAAAAATATACAACAAAAAACGATAATTTTGCAATATTGCTGGATTTTATAAAGAGCTATTATAACAGGACAAACCCTTTTGAAATATTTGAAATGCTTGTGAATGATGAAACCGCAAAAATGATGCTTGACAAGCGTAATATTACAGATCCTGAGAAACTGGAAAACTTTATGTTTGCCCATTAAATGAAGAAAGATTTAGAAAAAATTACAGCTTTTATAGCAAAACACCATGTGATGAGTCTGGCAACAACATACAGCCAAGAACTCAGTGTTTGCAGCCTTTTTTATGCGTATGATGAAGAGAGATTCTCTTTTATTGTTGCAAGCAGTGAAGATACTTTACATGTAAAGCATATTTTACAAAACCCAAAAATTGCAGGGAATATTTTACTCGAAACACAAGAAGTAGGGAAAATTGAGGGTTTGCAGTTTCAAGGAGAGATGCAAGCGGTGCAAGAGAACTCTTTAAAAAAACTTTACTATAAGCGCTTTCCTTACTCCTTGGCTATGATGCCAAAATTTTGGCAGATTAAAGTGAGCTTCTTTAAATTGACTGACAATAGATTGGGTTTTGGGAAAAAGATTATTTACGAACCGGTTTTTCTTTAAACAAAGAACATTCAGCACCACTGCTGTTCAAAACTACCATAGAGGGAATCTGTGCGGATTTAAATCCGTAAGCCTTGCATCCATGCGGCTTTGATGCTTCCCATGTCACATAATAGTACTCACATTTTCTACAATTAATTCTTTTCATATAACCCTCTTTTTAAGTAGAGAATTCTAGCATATTAGATAAAATAAAGAAATAAATTTCTTCCAGATTAAAAGGAAACAGATGAATAACAAAATTTTTTTGATGCTGCAACTGCAAAATCAGCTCAATGATGCGACTAATGGTGAAGAGTGGACAAAAGGTATAACCAAAAACGGCAAGCCTATTAACTGGAAACGCTGTATCTATATGGAGTGTGCAGAGATGGTCGACTCTTTTGGCTGGAAGCATTGGAAAAGTATAGATGTGGAGCCTGACTGGCAAAATCACCAGATTGAAGTTATAGATGTCTGGCATTTTATTATGAGCCTGGCAATAGAACAGTACAGTAAAAATTTACAAGGCGGCATCGAAGATATAGCTATAGACATATCAGCTTTGAAGGCACTCAGTGGCATAGAATCCGATGCTGTATCATTTGCATCGCAAGAGGATGTGATGCAAAAAGTCGAAAATCTTATACGCATTGCTGTCTCAAAAGAGAGTATTGCTTTAGAGGAGTTGGTATCAGAATTTTTTGATTTGGTCAGTATGAGCGGTTTGAATTTAGATACACTTTATCGTCTTTATGTAGGAAAAAATATACTCAACCAATTTCGTCAGGATCACGGATACAAAGAGGGCAGTTATATAAAAATCTGGAATGGTGAGGAAGATAACGTCGTGATGAAAAGAATATGGGAAGAGCACTCTGATATTACCCCTGATGTGCTGTATAAAAAATTAGAGCAGGCTTATCCTCAAAGCAGTGAGAGTTAATTGTTGCAGCAGAATGTTTTAGAGATAAAAAATGTAAGCTTTGGATATACAAAGAAGAAGTTGCTTTTCGAAAACTTTTCACTGCGTTTAAAACAGGGAGAGCTCAAGGCTATAGTCGGAGAGAGCGGAGCCGGCAAAAGTACACTTTTTGAACTTATACTCGGAAATCTCAAACCACAAAACGGTACGATTAAAGTCTCAAGGGTATCTGAGATTTTTCAAGACCCTTACAGCTCTTTTCATCCGAGTTATACACTGTTGCGTCAAATAAAAGATGTGGCATCTTTGGATAATCTAAATAATTTGATGGAAAATATGAGTTTTGAGTATGATCTACTCTTAAAACTGCCGCATGAACTCTCAGGCGGACAGCTTCAGCGTGCATCTATCATAAGGGCTATGCTTATGCAACCGCAACTTCTGTTGCTGGATGAACCGACATCAGCACTTGATAATGTGATTCAGCTTGAAGTGATGAAAATGCTGATAAAAAATCTTGATTCAATGGGAATGTTGCTTATTACTCATGATATGGATTTGGCATCCTGGTGTGCGGATGAGGTTATTAGGATTTGAAAAAATGGTTGACAAGGTAGTATCCGCTTCCTGCCATAAATACTGTTCCAAAAACATTCAGTGCCATATTTAAAAGTCCCAATGCAATACTTCCTCCTTCCAAGAGCAAAAAACTCTCAATAGCAAAAGTAGAATAGGTGGTCAATGCTCCTAAAATACCTGTGGAGAGAAAAGATTTCATATGGGGTGTTAAAAAAGTTGAATACATAAAGTATGCCAAAAGAGCACCCATAATAAAACTTCCTATAAGGTTGACCCCAAGTGTACCAAAGGGGAGTTCATGCGGTACTCTGTGGGAAATCAGCCCATTAATGTAGGAGCGTAATACTGCTCCGATAAATCCACCGCTACCTATTGCGAGTATTGTTTGCCAACTCATCATCATACACCTTTTGCATTTTTTGTCTTAGTTTGTTTAGCCAGTCCGGATCATTCTTATCAGCGACAAAGGAGTCTAAAAAAACTACTTTTATATTTCTGGGAACATAATAAAAACGCTTAAGATCATAGCATTTTGCAGTCTCTACGAGAACTATTGGCTGTACTTTAAGCTTGTACTGATCTGCTATGACTTTGGCTCCAGATTTAAAAGGGAGCATCTTGCTACCTTTTGAACGTGTGCCTTCGGGAAACATTGTAATGACTCTTTTCTTCTTCAGTCTGTCTTTGGCAGCACGAAGCAGTTTGATTAAAGATGTTTTGCTTTCTCTTTCTACTTCTATATCTTCTGGCATACTCATTGCCAAACCAAAAAACGGTACATCAAAAAGAGATTTTTTTGCAACCCATGTTATATCTTTGTTTGTTACAGTTTCCAAAATACCGATATCCAAATCACTTTGGTGGTTTACTAAAAACATTTGTGCATCGGGATCTTCTTTTCCTTTGACTGTTGTAGAAAAAAATGTAGTGAATCTGATAAACCATGCTACTGCTTTTCTTGCATAGGGACGAGGTAAAATCGGATATAAAATTATGGAAAAAGTCAGCCCTGTAAAGATAATGAATGTGGCATAAGCCCAACTAATATGAGCAAGTATCTTCATTTTTCACCCAGCCTATTTTATTGTTTTTCAGTTTTACTTTTATAAAGTTTCGCACCTGTCCTTCTTTCGTTAAATGGTATTGTGTTTGTGTCGTTTCAAATACAGTAGAGTTGTCTACCGGCAGCAGATAAAGAGATGTTCCCTCTTTTATACATACTTTTTTCTGGGGTATTGCCAGATAAATTATATAAATTAACGGTATGATGATAAAAATCAGATAGAAATATTTACGACGCACAAGAACTAAAATAAAACCTAAGAATGCCACAGTCGCCGCTATATACATCTTGATTGTATCATGTGACTGGTCTCTTGGCCGTAAATCACTTTGTGTAGTGACACTGTCATCATTGACTATAATCGGGATCGTGACCAAGGCATAATCATTTTTAAGCAAATTAAAATAGGAAAAAGAAAAATTTTCTATTTTTTTGTCAATAATAACAAAATATATAATCTTCCCTTCCCTGTAGTTACCGGAGATCGATTCAAGTCCCTGCTTGTATACATGCTTAAAATGGATTTTATTCAGATCAGCATTTTGTGCTGAGGCAACAAATATAACAATGTTGTGTGTGTCGTCATACACTGTTGTTTTATACTCCTGAATTGTAAAGTTATTGGCTATGATATTTGAAAAGTTTTCCCCGGGATTGAGTGTAATTACATTAAGATTTGGACCTTGAAGTGTTGTAGAGTTGTAATCATGGGGTGCCATTAAAAAAGCTTCAATATCGGGAAGTTTCGCCTGTTTTTGTGTTGCCTGCATATGAAAAGTATCAAAATAATACTTTCCTTTTTGCACTCTCTGTGGTGCTTCATCAAGGATTCTGACACCCTGATGATTTGAAAATTCATACAAAACATCATCAAAGTTTTTTACTGTTGAGAGTGTTTTGTATGTTACGGGAAAGATTTCACCTTTAATTACTCTTTTTGGAATTTCATCATAGCTGAGATAAATCACTTTATTTGCAAAAAGTGATGAGATGAAAATGAGAGCAATTAAAAGTGCTTTGATCACGACGCTAAAAATCCTTCTAGCATTTTTATTCCGTCATCGCTTCCCAAGAGAGATTCCATAGCGCGTTCTGGGTGTGGCATAAGGCCAAAAATATTCTTTTCTTTATTGCAAACACCTGCAATGCCTGCAACACTGCCATTCGGGTTTTTTATTTCGCCATTTGCATCGGTGTATTTGAGAAGAATCTGTCCGTTAGATTCAAGTTCTGCCAAACCTTCATCATCAATATAGTAATTTCCATCATGATGTGCAATTGGAATATTTACAATATCTCCAGTGTTTAGTTTTTCTAAAAAAACATTGTCATTATTTTCTACTTTAAGGTGATGATGTCTTGAAATAAAGTGCAGCCCTTCGTTACGCTTCAATGCGCCGGGAAGAAGTCTCGCTTCTGTTAAAACCTGAAAACCGTTACAGATACCTAAGATTTTGCCGCCTTTGTCTGCATACTCTTTTACAGCAGACATAACAGGGCTGAATTTCGCAATAGCACCGCTTCTGAGGTAGTCACCATAGGAAAATCCTCCTGCCACTACAAGCAAATCAGTGTCTGCCGGTATTGTTGTTGATTTGTGCCATACTATCTGTGTCTGTGCACCAAGTTTTTCAAAAGCATACTGTGTATCATACTCACAGTTCGTTCCCGGAAATTGTAAAATAGAAACTTTCATTATACAAGCTCTATAGTATAGTCTTCAATTACGGTGTTTGCCAAAAGATCTTCACACATTTTTGTCACATCAGACATTGCTTTTTCTTTATCTGTTTCATTAAGTTTGAGTATGATCTGCTTACCTACACGAACATCCTCAACATTACCAAACTGCAGAGAGTTAAGGGCATGATGTACAGCTTTTCCTTGAGAGTCTAATACGCCTGCTTTTAAAAATACATTTACTATTGCTTTCATTTATTACTTTCCTAATATTCTGTTTAATACCTGCTCGTAAGCTACTGTAACGCCACCTAGTCCTTGGCGGAATCTGTCTTTATCCATTTTTTCACCGCTTTGAATGTCCCAAAAACGACAGTTGTCCGGTGAAATCTCATCAACTAGAATGATGTTTCCCTCTTTGTCTTTTCCAAATTCAAGCTTGAAATCAACCAAATTCAAGCCTTTTTGGGCAAAATAGGGTTTTAAAATGTCATTTACCTGTCGAGCCATACGGCGAAGCTTGTCAAGTTCATCCTGAAAATCAACCAGTCCAAGAATCAGTGCATGCTGGTCATTGAGTTTGGGATCACCAAGCTCATCATTTTTATAGTCAAACTCTACAAGAGTAAAAGGAAGCACCGTACCGTCTTCAATGCCAAGATTGCGGGTAAGACTTCCTGTTGCGATATTGCGTACAATGACTTCTATTAATATGACATCAACTTTTTTATGAAGCATGTGATTGTCATCAAGCATTTTCACAAAATGAGTAGGAATGCCATTCTTTTCCAGAAGTTTGAACAATTCTGTAGAAATTTTATTGTTCAATGCTCCTTTTCCGACTTCACTAGATTTTTTTTCGCCATTAAATGCTGTCAAGTCATCTTTAAATTCAGAAATGACTAGATTTTCATCTTCTGTCGCATATAGTTTTTTTGCTTTACCTTCGTAAAGTAATTCTTTTTTTTCCACGTTTTTTATCCTTTCATTATAACAAGAGCTTTTATGATGTCAACAGCTTCTTTAAGTTGAATATCTTTGTTGAGCATTTCTGGCGTAATTATATCTTTTTTATCTTTTTTATCTTCTTTAGTTGTTTCTTTTTTTCCGTCAACTTTTTCAAGTTCTTCCTGCAGGTGTTTTTTCAGATCCGCTTCTTTTATGGCAAACTCATTTTTATGTGTTTTAAGCTCACCCGGTATAACGACTACATCAGGTTTCACGCCTACGGCCTGAATGGTTCTTCCGCTTGGGAGATAGTATCTGGCAATAGTGAGTTTTATCGCTTCTGTTTTTGTAATAGGCAGGACAACCTGTACACTTCCTTTTCCAAAAGTATTTTCTCCCACGAGTACAGCGCGTTTGTGGTCTTGCAGGGCACCACTGACAATTTCACTGGCACTGGCACTTCCTCCGTTGACCAAAACAACCAAAGGAACCTTTGTAACAGTGTTTGAAGCATGAGCGCTGTATGTTTTGTTTTCAACTTTTCGTCTTCCTTTTTGGGAAACTATCACTCCGCTGTCTACAAAAGAGTCAACCAGTCCTACTGCCTGGTCGAGCAATCCGCCGGGATTGTTTCTTAAATCCAAAATAATACCTTTGGTAGAAGCTTTGCGTCTGTTTATCTCTTTCGTAACATCTTCTACAACTTTTTTGTCAAAACTGGCAACGCGTATGTATAGAATATCATCATTTATTACTTTGGCATGTACAGATTCTATTTTGATTATATCACGGACAATATGGATAGAAAGAGGCTTGAGCTCTCCCTCCCTGACGATGAGTAAATCAATAGGTTCTCCGACTTTTCCCCGCATAAGTGATACCGCTTCATCTATGGTCATGCCGATAGTAGACTTGTCATCAATTTTTAAAATTATATCACCTGCTTTGAGACCTGCTTTATCTGCCGGTGTTCCGTCAATAGGAGAGATGACTGTAAGTGCACCGTCTTTCATACCAACAGTAATTCCAAGACCGCCAAACTCACCCTCTGTCTGTACTTTTAATCGTTTGTAGTCTTTTTCTGTCAGATAATTTGAATGTGCATCAAGGTTTTTCATCATGCCGTCAAGCGCTTTGTCTATAAGCTCTTCTATTGTTACATCATCGACATCATATTGCTGTACTATGCTGATGACTTTTGTGAATTTCTCCAAAGCCTGAAGTCTAGAAGCCTGTGCATCTTTTATGGAACTCTCCGCAAATAACGAAGAAGAAAACATAAGTGCTATTGATGTGGCAACCGATGCAAACCCTAGAGTGATAAACTTTTTGTTTTTCATAATAAACCTACTGTTGATTTTTTAAAGAAGATATTATACCAACAGTTGATAAATAGAAAACTTTTATGCGAAATATGATAAAATCATGCTTATTTTTATCCCGAATTATGCAATAGAGATTTCTAAAGATTGCCTATGCTTGTGCTTAAGGGATGTTTAGTAAAAATTGTTAGCCACCTTGTTGGTGGTGTCAATTTTTAATGAATGTGCCTTGAGTGCAATGATAGGTGATATTTTTAATTTTTTATTGCATAATTCGGGTTTATATGGGATATTGAATGAAAAACATTGTACTGATAGGTTTCATGGGTGTAGGCAAAGGAAGCATAGCGCGAGAAGCGCTTAAGTACTCTTCCTATATGACTATAGACACTGACGATATTATAGAGAGTATGGAAAACAGAAAAATTAAAAAAATATTTGAAGTAAACGGTGAAGAATATTTTAGAAAACTGGAAAAACGTGTTGCAAAATGGTTGGAGACAAGTGTGCATGATACACTCATCTCTACCGGTGGCGGTTTTTACAAACAGACAAATTTACAAAAAATAGGTACAATTGTTTTATTGGATTCTCCTTTTGATGCTATCATTAAACGATTAAAAGAACACCCCAATGCAGAAAGAAAGTTAAAAAAAAGACCGTTACTTGCTGATTTGAAAAAAGCAAAAAAACTTTATGATGAACGACGACCTCAGTATCTGAAGTTGGCAGATATCATCATAGATGTTACAGATAAATCGGCGCAGGAATGCGCAAAAGAACTCTTAAAAAAGGTAAAAAAACATGGGTAAACTATTATTGATACTGGCATTTGTGCTCACAACATCTTTGATGGCTGATGAGATACACTGGGCAAAAAACTATCAAGAAGGGATGGTTCAGGCACAAAAAGAGCATAAGCCTGTTCTTTTTATTATTTCAAGTCACTCTTGTAAATATTGTATTCTTCTTGATAACACAACACTCAAAGATGCAAAAGTTGTGCAAAAGATAAATAAAAATTTTATCGCTGTTCGTTCATGGACGGACAAGAGAGATTATATTCCGGCTGTACTCGCACAAAATACTCCGGGGCTTCCTGGAATATGGTTTTTGTTGCCAAATGGTGATCCTATGTTTCAGCCACTTTTAGGATATGCAAAAAAAGATGTGTTCTTACAGGCATTAGAGATAGTGCAAAAAGAATTTAATACAAATCAAAAGAGAGTGAAGAAATAATGATATTTGTAAAATCCAGTGATAATGATTTTGATGGAAAGTTTGAAGAACTTTTAGCACGCGGAAAGATGGATATTGCTCATGTGAGTGGTATAGTAAGTGATATTATTGAAGATATAAAAACAGATAAAAATCTGGCTCTGCGATCACATATCAGTAAATTTGACAACTGGACTCCAAAAAGTGATACCGATTTAAAAATTACGACAGAGTCTATGCAGGCAGCCTACGAAAATATTGATCAAAAACTTAAAAGTGCCTTGCATCTGGCATATGACAGAATAAAAGCATATCATGAAAAACAAAAGCCAAAGTCATGGTTTGATACAGAAGCAAACGGAACAATACTGGGGCAGCACGTGACTCCGGTTGACAGTGCAGGGCTTTATATTCCCGGTGGAAAAGCAGCGTATCCGTCATCTTTGCTTATGAATGTTATTCCTGCACAGGTTGCAGGGGTTGCAAAAATTATTATCTGTACACCTACACCGGACAATGAACCAAATGAATTACTGTTAGCTGCTTGTCATCTTTGTGGTGTAAGCGAAGTGTATAAGGTTGGTGGTGCAAGTGCAATTGCAGCCATGGCTTATGGTACAGAGACAATTCCAAAAGTTGATGTCATAACAGGACCGGGCAATATTTTTGTGGCAACTGCTAAAAAAATGGTATTTGGTGAAGTCAATATTGACATGATAGCAGGACCGAGTGAAATAGGTATTTTGGCAGATGAGAGTGCAAATGCGAATCATTTGGCGGTAGATTTACTCTCCCAGGCAGAGCATGATGAAATGGCAAGCTCTATACTAATCACACCATCGCAGAAACTCGCCGATGCCGTAAAAGTTGAAATTGAAGGATGGCTTGGTAAGTTGTCTCGTCAAGAAATTGCAAGAAAGTCCATAGAAGAGCGGGGTGCAATTATCGTAACAAAAGATATGGATGAAGCAGTTGCGTTAATGAACAAAATAGCACCGGAGCACCTTGAAGTTGCTACTATGAGTCCGTTTGAACTTTTGCCGTATATCAAGCATGCCGGGGCTATATTTTTAGGACACAACACACCTGAAGCTATAGGTGACTATGTTGCAGGACCAAACCATACTCTTCCTACGGGTGGTACCGCTAAGTTTTATTCACCGCTCGGTGTTGAAAATTTTATGAAAAAAAGTTCTATTATTTCATTTAGTAAAAATGCTATCAATGAAATAGGAGAAGAGTGTGCTTTAATTGCAAACACAGAAGGATTAACCGCTCATGAACAGTCTGTTCGTGTTCGCTTAAAATAAATAAGTATCTGATTATAATATATTAGTTATAAAATTTCATTTTATAACTAATATAAATCTTCGAAATATTAATTTCCCCGATATACCCATTACAAAAAAATTATCAAAAATATATCACTCTTTTATTACTTCTTTAAGGTTCATGCGTTAATATATCTACAGTAAAAAAAGCCTGAAATGCCGTGCATAAGGGCTTCTTTTAGTGTTAATAAGTCGTAGTTATAAATCTTAATATAAGCCACTAAAGGCCAAAGGAGAATATATGCAATTAGGTTTCCTAGTTGATTTACACCTGTGTATGGGTTGTAAAGGTTGTGAGATCGCATGTAAAGTGGAAAATGAAGTTCCACTGAGTACATGGAGACTTCGTGTTAAATATGTAGATGTGGGAACTTTCCCGGAAACAAAAAGAACATTCACCCCTCTTAGATGTAATCATTGTGAAAATGCACCGTGTGAGAGAATCTGTCCGGTATCTGCTCTTCATTATATAGAAAATGGAATTGTAAATATAGACAAAGAAAGATGTATCGGATGTGCAGGTTGTGTTATGGCTTGTCCGTACGGTGCAATATACATTGATCCTGAAACACAGACTGCTGACAAGTGTACATACTGTGCACACCGTATAGCATCAAGCATGATGCCGGCTTGTGTAGTTGCATGTCCTGTTGAAGCAAATATTTTTGGTGACTTGGAAGATCCTTCTTCAAATATTTCAAAATATATTCAAGCTCACAGGGATGTACAGGTGCGTAAACCTGAAAAAGGAACAAATCCTCATCACTATTATGTTGGAGCAGGACAAGTCAGCCTTAACCCTCTTGCATCAAAAAGGGAAGAAGGGTATAACCTGTTTAACAATATTACAACACTTCCACTAGGAGGGCATCACTAATGGTACATGAAACTTTAGCAGCAACAAATGCTGTAGTAACTCTAGATGTTGCAATTCCTGATATATTCTGGGGTTGGTATGTAACAATGAATATGTGGGCAAAAAGTATCGGTACCGGTTTGGTATTTATGCTTTTCTTATTGTTGAAGAAAAATTCAAGTGAGATGAATGGGCTGAGAGCGCCTGTTATGATTGCTTCTTTTATCTTTATGAACATTTTTCTGGTTTTCACATGGTTGGATCTGCACCAAATGTGGAGAATGTGGCATATATTCTTTTATCCTCACTGGACATCAGCAATTACAGTCGGTGCTTGGATGGCAACACTGTTCGTAGGTTTAGAATTTGTTATGATTGCAGTTATGATTAGAAAAGAAAAATGTCTGTTGACGAAAGAACCTACAGCTTTTTTTGATAAAACACTTTTTTGGGTAACACTTTTAGCGATTCCTGTAACACTGTATACTGCCGGTATTATGGCAGAAGCAACAGCAAGAGAATTATGGCAAATGCCGACAGAGTCAGCACAAATGATTTTAGCAGCAACGCTTTCTGGTTCTGCAGCAATTATTCTTCTTGGCGGTTCAAAATTAAGTAGCGAAACGAAAAATTTCTTTGGTGCAATTTTAGGATTAAGTGCTTTAATGGCATTTATCATTTATATGTCAGAGTACATTTTCGGTGCTATGAAAGCTGAAGAAGTTGCGGCTATCTTGGGCTATGTTAAAGGTGACGGTGAGTATGCTACAATGTTCTGGATTGGACAGTGGGTTGCATATATTTTACCAATGATACTGGTTGCACTTTCACGAGTGAGTAACAGTAGCAGTCTTTTAAACCTCGCAGCTATTTTGGCTATCGTAGGTCTGTGGGTAGTTAAACATGTTTGGCTAGTTATTCCACAATTATTACCAATGAGTTAAGGAGAAAGTATAAATGTATTTACAAAGTAGAAGAACATTTTTAAAAGGTGCTGCATTCAGCGTAGCTGGTGTAGCTATTGCTAAAGGGGTATTTGCAACGGATGCAATTGCCGAATCTGTTAGCCAAAGTAAGTTTACAAACACTCCTGATTCAATTTCTTTTTATCCTGACCAGTCAGAGTGGGATAATTTTGCGGAGCTTGACGGAGATGACTGGAAACGTGGCGGTATTGAACGTCACGGTGTCCGATCTGCCGACAATCCTGACGGTATCCAGGTAAATAACTACACGATTGTTCCTACAGTCTGTTCAAATTGTGAAGCAGGTTGTGGTCTGACTGCATGGGTCAACAAAGACACTATGACAGTAAGAAAATATATGGGTAACCCGTTACATACAGGTTCTCGCGGTAGAAACTGTGCAAAAGGGTATGCTGTAACATCTCAAATGTATGATCCGGACCGTATTCCGTTCCCGATTAAGAGAGCTCCGGGTTCTAAGCGTGGCGAAGGAAAATGGGTTCGTGTAACTTGGGATGAAGCTATGGCTGCAATCGGTAAGAAGATGCACGATACGCTTGCAAAAGGTGATGAGATTTCTAAAAAATCTATCATGTATCATGTCGGTCGTCCAAACGAAAACGGTTTTGGTCCACGTGTTCCACAGTCGCTAGGAATTGACGGATACAATTCACATACAAATATTTGTTCTGCAGGAGCCCGTCAAGGAACTATCCAATGGGCGAATGATGACAGAAATTCACCGGATTGGGCAAATGCAGATCTGATATTTTTACAGTCATCACATGCAGCAGATGCAGGTCACTACTTTCAACAATCAGCAGGTTTGATTGCAGAAGCGCGTAAACGCGGTGCAAAAATGGTTGTTATTGATCCTCGTATGAGTAACTCTGCAGGTATGGCGGATTTATGGATTCCATGTTGGCCGGGAACAGAAGCCGCGCTTTACTTGTATCTGACAAACCGTATTTTAAATGAAAAGAAAAAAGACGGTTCAGATATTGTAAACCATGAATTTGTAAAAGAGTGGGTTAACTGGGACAGATTGATGGCAAACAAAGCATATCTTCAAAAGATGATTGGCTATGGTTATATCTCTAAGATGCCAAAAGATGACAGTTATGAGTCTTTTATTGAAGTAGCAAAAGAGTTGTATGCTCCTTATACAAAAGAGTTTGTTGTTAAAGAGTGTAAACTTGAAGGTATGGAATATAAGTTAGACGAACTGTGGGAAATGTTTGTACCTGCAGGAGCTAAAGTTGCTACATATCTTTGGCGTGCAGGACCGATTGGTCACCGTGGTGGCTGGATGAATACACGTGCCGGTTTCTTGCCTCTTGTATTTGTTGGAGCTATGCGTGGTGATATCGGTGGAGTAGGTATGCACCACTGGCATGAAATTTCAGTTGCAGGAAAAGGTGACAAAGCTACAGTTGCCGGAAAACACCCTGAAAAAACTGATGCGTGGAATGAAATCGCCTGGCCACCGGAATATCCTATTTCAACCTATGAAATGGGTTATATGATGCCACAAATCATGATGGATGACGCATGGCATGAAAAATGGACAAAACGCGGACTGAAGATTCCTAAATCAATGGCTGTTTATGTTCCAAGAATGCATAATCCTCTATGGATTAATCCGGATGGATTCAGATGGATAGAGGCACTCAAACGTGAAGACAAGTTTGAACTCTCTTTTAACCTGTCTCCGACGTGGTCTGAAACAAACTGGTACTGTGATTATGTACTGCCTGTTGGACTTGCGGGTGAAAGAAATGATCAACAGTCAACACCTTCAAAACCGGAACAGCGAATAGAATTCCGTCAGGCTGTTCTTCGTGTTGCTGCTGAAAAATCAGGCTGGAAAGCCAAAAGACCAGAGCGTGCTACACTTGAAGCACATATGAAATTCGGTTTGGGTGAAGTATGGGAAGAGAGTGAATTCTGGCCAAATCTAATTGTAGATTATGTAGATCCAGATGGTTCATTGGGTATTAGAAAATACTGGGCCAGTAAAAAAGATCCGTCTCGTGCTGTTACAGTACCTGAGTATTTTGATGCTGCTATGAGTCTTTTACCAAAACTAAAAGCCCAAGCGACAAAACTTTACAAAGGTGAAGAGTTCCCTGTTTACAGCTATATGAGAGATCATGGCGCATGGACAGAGAAAACAGATGTGTATAAGCCTCAAGAAGAAGAGCTGGAATTTGACGGAACATACTACCATGCACACGGTCACAAATATTCTAAAGATGAAGTGACTAAAGACGAATTTGGTGCATTATGGGTACAAGATGGAAACTTTAAAAAATCTATCGGTGCTGAAATAGACGGAGAACTTCGTGAAGGTTTCCATACATTAAGCAAAAAACTTGAATTCTTCTCTGAATGGCTGGCTGATGAGTGGAAATGGCCTGAATATGCGATTCCAATTTATCCGAGAAATGAAAAAGAGAGTGATAAAATGGTTCACCTTGTAACACAGGTACACCATAAACACATGAAAGCTGATAATGAATTTGCATTAAATACGATTTATCGTCTGCCGTACAATATTCATACACGTTCTGTGAATTCTAAGCACTTGATGGAAATTTCACAAAATCACAATCCTATTTGGATTTATACAAAAGATGCTGAAAAACTTGGTATCAAACGTGGTGATGCTGTTAAGGTTCAAATTCAGGATACTCTTACAGGTATCAAAAGCGGTTACTTTATTGCAATGGCTGTACCAACTGAAGCAACGCGTCCTGGTGTCCTTGCATGTTCACACCATGCCGGTCGTTGGAAACTCAAAGACTCTGTCACTATTCCTGGCTTTGAACATCAGTTAGGCATTATGAGTTTGGGTTCTCCTAAATATGAAATGACTGATGACGGAAAAGTCGGAACAATGAAACCGACTGAGGGTATTAAACCACATGAGGCATGGCAGTTTAAAGAGTACAACAAAGATCTTGATGATATCTGGTGGGATGGTCTCAGTGGTGCATGGCAAAATGCTGTTGCTCCTTGTCATCCGGATCCTATTGCAGGAAACCATGGCTGGCACCAAAAAGTTATCATTACTAAAGCAGGTGCTGATGATAAAATAGGTGACATTAAAGTAAACTATGAAAATAACTTTAAAGTTTATCAGGCATGGAGAGATCAGTTGACTCGTCCATTGACTGCGGCAGATAAATTACGCCGTCCGTATCATATTAAACGTCCGGTAAAACCAAGCCAAAAGGCTTACGAGTTTAATATTAAAGACGTTTAACAACAAAGTTAAAGCCCACTTCAAGTGTGGCTTTACTATACTTCTATTATAAGAAAATTTCCAAAAGGCACATTTTTAATGAATAATGATTTAAAACAAGAGCAGATTGCAAGAATAAATATTTATGCACTTATCTCAAGGATTATGATGAGTGAAATTGATGAAGGGCTATTAAAATCAATAGAAGAAGATGAAAATATGCTTTCGTTCTTTCCAACATTTAAAGAGTGGGAAAAACGAGAAAAACTTAGTTCAAAAGATTTGATAGAAAAATATTTGAATGTTGATTTTACTAACCTTTTTTTACTGCATCTTATCCCGTATGAATCATTTTATACAAGAGATGATCAGATGCTTGAAACAGGTGGAGATAATCCTGTACAGGCAATTTTTAATGCTTTTGAATTCAATGTACAGCTTGACAAGGCTCGTGTTATGGCGGCAGATCATATAGCGATTGAGCTGGAATTTATGTATGAACTTTGCAGAGCAGAACTCAAAGCACTTGAAGAGGGTAACTCAAAAGTGGCACAGGAGATAGCACAAATTCAGTATGGTTTTATGCGAGATCATATTTTAGAGTGGGCACCAATGTATTTACTCAATGTAAAAAGTGAGGCTGGAACAGCTTTTTATTTTGATGCGGCTGATTTGGCTTTGGAGTTTATTATGAGTGACTTTGAATACCTGACAGAATTAAAAAATAATGGATACAATCACCAAGTATGAGCCTTTTAACCTTAGATGTCAGCAAGTGTGTGCATACTTCAAACAAGTTTGCGATATGTGACAAGTGTGTAGTCGCATGCCCTGTTCAAACTATTCACCTGGAAAACTCTACAATCTCTTTTACTCCGAGTGAATGTGTGGGATGTGGTGGCTGTGATGCAGTTTGTCCTACTGCAGCATATACACTGGATGATTTTAACCCAATGAATTATATTTTTCAGTTTTTAGAAGATGAAAAGAGTGTGCTTACATGTAAGGATGAGAATTTTCCGTGTATAGCTTCATTGAGTGTTGAAGAGTTATTGAGTCTTGCATTGATATCTTCAGAAAAAATCACTTTGGATGTGGGACCATGTGCAGAGTGTGAAATAGCAAAAACAAATCTTGCTGTCATAAACAACAGAGCCGAGGAAGTGAATTTTCTGCTTGAAGCGATGCAACAGGAAAAAAGTCTGGGTGTTGCGGCATTGAATGTTGCAATAAAAAAAGAAAGTGATACTTTAAGCCGACGTAAACTGCTCTCTAAGGAGGGTGTTAAAACTGCGATATCTATCAAGCAGCAACTGCAAAATGAGGTTGATGCGAGTGACACCAACGTAAAGACACATACGGTTACAGCAAAAGATATCATGAAAATCAAAGAGAAGACTATACCGGACAGGCGAAGTTTGTTACTTATGGCAATGAAACGTGCCAAAGTACCTGAAATGTATCATACGATTTCTGTGGAAGATATTTCATTTATTTCACAAAAGGATTTGGATGAGACTTCCTGTACCAATTGTCAGATGTGTTACAGAATTTGTCCAACCGGTGCTCTGAGTTCAGATCACAGAGGCAGTAAAATTGATTTTAATCCGCTTGCCTGTGTACAGTGTCACAGCTGTCATGATGTTTGTGAACCAAATTCTTTAACACTGAGGAAAACATTTTCGCTCAGTACCTTTTTTGAGCCGAAAATTGAGACTTTGGTACGTTTTGATATTAAAAGATGTGATGAATGCGGGAACTTTTTTGCATATCAGGGCGGAGAGAAAATTTGTAACAGATGTAGGATTGAAGAAGAAGAAGCAAAAGAACTATGGGGGATACAATGAGTGAAAGAATGGCCGAAGTAGAAACAATGAATGCTGATGACGGTATTAAAAAAGAGACAAAACTTTTTGGACTTATTGCGGAGCATGCCAGTCCAAACAGGCTGTTTGTTTTGCTCAACAAAGAGATAAAAGCAAATAATGCCGATGCCATGATGATACCTATGAATATACGTGAAGATGATTTTTATTATACGCTTTCCAATATGAAAAAATCACATGTAAACGGAGCCTATATAGCGCAGGAATATCAAGAGAGTGCAGTAGAACTTTTGGATGAAGCAGATGAATTTGTACAGGTGTATAACAAGTGTGATTTTGTTCTCAGAGACGGTGAACGATTGATTGGAACGTATTTGGAAAAAAACAATACATTGCTTGGAGAAGCTTTAGCAAAAGAAATATTTGAAAAATATATAAGATAGGAAGAGAATAATGGATATAAAAGATTTAAATGAATTAAGAAATGAATTTGAAATGATGCAAAAGCAGGCTATGCAGGCTGCTTGTGATGACGGAAGTTGTGCAGAAGATGAATATGAAGATTATCCAGATTATTTAAAAGCTATTTATGCAGAGATTATGCCTCCCTCAAAAAGCGGTATCTATTTTTCAAGATGGGATTTAAAACGAATAGCAGCCGAACTGGGAGAATCTTTTGCGATAGATGTGCGTGAGAGAATGTTTAAAAATTTCATGCAATGGATTGCAACACCCGAAGATATGCTTGCGGTTGTAGAACAGTTTAAAAAACATATGGATATGAAATGTGATTTATATAATGAGTATGTGCAAAACTATCCGGCAATGAAAGAGATTTTTGAGCCAAAAATCCAAAAAGCCGAAAAAGCAAAAAAATATCTTGATAAGGTTTATATCGAATTTTTTACTTAAGTTTTGAGAGTATCTCTCTTTTTATTTTACTGAGATTGAGAGAGTGCTTTTTATGAATATTTGCTTCAAGATCTGCAATATATTCATCCAGTCCCCTGTTTTGATACTTCATGATCAAAAGTAAGAGTAGCTCCCTGGCATTTTTTGCCTCTTTGATGTCTTCAAAACCCTTTTCTTTTTTTAGTTTTTTGGCAAAATAGTTTTTTTGACTGAATTTTGCAGCTAAAAATCCAGCGAAAAAAATCAGTGCATAGATCAAAAAGGTTTTTATCTGCATAAAACTTATCCAGGTTTCTTTTTGCGGTGCATTTGTCTTATCGATTAAGAGTGCAGGATTTATTTTTTTTACTTTGATTTTATATGTTTTTGTATGAAGTGTGTAATATCTGTTTTTACTCGGGGAATAAACTTCTAAAGTAATGGAAGGAATCGTAAAATCATTTTTTGCGCTCAGAGCATATATATACTCTGTATTGATAATATATCCTTCTTCTGTTAGTTTGGAAATTTTGTCTTTTTTATTTGAAAATATGCTTACATTTTTAATCTGTGTATGTAATATATTTAGATGTGACTCTTTGTAACCGATACCCGAGAGTATATAATGCAAATTTACGATACCATACTGGTCAATTTCATTGGTGTCAATTGTAGAATTCAGTCTAAAATCTCCTACCAAATCAACATGTTTTTTAAATCTTTCCACCTTGATTGTTAAAGGTTTTAGTGCTACTTTTGTATCATATGTACTGATGGCTATACTGTCATCATGATCATCTACATAACTTTGCTTGACTGCTTTGTCACTGGCTGTACGAATAACAAAATCAAAACTTATATGAAGTGTTTTTGCTTTAAGTGGAAAAAGAATAAATTTGAATGTTGTTGTTGTGTTGTGATAGCCTTTGTCCTGTATGCTTTTTTGCAAAAGTTTCACTTCATAGTCAGGACTTTTTTGTACAGTAAAGGAAAAAAACATATGATCATTATGATTTTTTTGTTTTGCCTCAAAAGTAATAAGCAGAGGTTCTTTGACATGAACACTTTTTTTACTGGTTGTAAGATTATAACTTGCCAACTGGTTTGCTCCAAAAAGTGATACTGTGAAAAGTATAAAAAATAAAAATATCTTACCAGGGGTGTTTTTCATTTGTATATCCTTTGTTTATTAATTCGTAAGCTTTGTAACCCAGCTTGTATTTTGATTTGTTTTTGTGTTTTACCTGTTGAAGCGTCTGATCTTCTTTTTTCTTTTTACTGTTTTTCCCGCTGCCGCTGCTTTTTTGGGAAGCTTTTTGCTGAGAATTTGATGTAGCGCTTTTATTTGTGCTTTTTTTCTGTGCCTGTTTCTGCTTTGTCTGTTCTTTTTGCTGCTTGTTGTTTTTTGGAAGCATCTCTTTGAGATTTTTTTCATCCTGCAGTCCAAGTTTATACAGTAGCATAAGATTGTCAAAAGTATCTTTGTCAAATCCAAGTGCCAATGATTTTTGATAATATTGTTTGGCTCTGCTGTATTTTTTTAAGCCAACTGCACAATTACCGAGATTGTAAAAAATGTTTTGTTTGAGCTTTGGATTTTGAGAATGAATCTGTGAAAAAAGGGCAACAGCTTTTTTATAGTTTTTTGCTTTGCAATACGAAACGGCACTGTTGTAGTAGCTCTCAACAGAGGGAGAGAGTTTGAGAAATTCCTGTGCAGCTACTGTATAGTGCTTCTGTTTGTATGCCTCTTCTGCTTTTTTATAATGATAAAAATCAAGCAGTGATGTTGCATGAACAGGGTAAGGCATCAGGAGCAAAGGCAAAAAAACAAAAAGTTGGTGCAGTTTTGTCACAGAAAGAAAAAAACTCAATATTGCCATAAAAAGAGGAAAAATAAAAAGTTCTTGATAACTAAGTACTTTTGTACTTGACTGTACTGTAGTGTCTTGTTTTTTGAGATCATTAATAATTTCTTGTGCAATCTCTCTGCCTGCACTGTTTAATGTATAATATTTTCCTCCGCATTCCTGTACCAATTGTTTTAAAAGTGGATTAATCCTTGAAATCACAAGATTTTCATTATTGTCCAAAATGGGTTTGTTGTGTTTTTTAAGGGTAGTTCCTCTGGTTGAACCGGTGGCAACAATATAAGGGATAATGGTGTTTTTCTTGCATATACTAACAAGACTGGCAAGGTCTTTGTCTTCACCCCCGTCAGTGAAAATAATGAGATTTTTTTGTTTGTAAGAAGTTTTCGCGATAGTTTGAAACAAAGAAAGCAGAGACGTCCCTTTGGTTAAAATATATTTTGGTTCCAAAGAATTGAGAGCCATCATACTGATAGCGCTGTCTGTTGTCGGAGGCGAGATAAGCATTGCATTGGAAGTGAATGCAAAGATGCTGAATCTATCCCGGTTCAGTACAGTTATTATTGAGGCGATATTTCTTTTTGCTGCTTCATACCGTGTTGGCATGAGGTCGTCTGCCTGCATTGAAAAGGATGCATCAATGGCTATAATGTAATCTTGTGCATCAAATTTCTGCTCGATCGGTTTGTTTATAAGCACTGGTCGGCTGAGAGCCAAAAGCATAAAAAAAAGAGAAAGATAGAGCAGATTTTTTTGTCGTTTTGTCTTTTGCTGCATCTCTTTTCTGTCATTTTGATAGTAAAAATATAATGGAATAAGAAGGGAAAGAACCCAGGGATACAGGAGTGTCATAAAAATTCCTTTTTCTGCTTTACAAGGAGGTAGAGCAGCAGGAGTAATGCCAAAGTGAGCGGATAGATAAAAAGATTTTGTTTGTGAAGATAATGTTTAGAACGTATGGCACTTGGCTCAAGTTTGTTTATTTCATTATAGACTTCTTGCAACATTTTTACATCTTTTGCTGCAAACATTTTTGCACCTGTGTTTTTTGCTATGAGTTTGAGAAGATTAGCATCAAAAGAGGAAGGATTTCCAATACCTATGGTATAAATTTTTACATGCTGTTTTTTTGCTCTTTGTACCGCTTCTTTGACGGAAACAGCGCCACTGTTCTGATATCCGTCTGTAATAAGGATAATCACTTTTTCTTTTGCTTTTCCTTTTTTGAGTATTTTGAGAGCTGTTGCCAAGCCTTCGCCTATAGCGGTACTTTCACCTGCGATACCGACATCAAAAAAGTCCAGTAAAAATGCAACACTCTTCATATCATAACTCAGAGGAATAGCGGGATAGGCATAGCTGCCAAATATTGCAACACCGACATTGTCGTTGTATCGTTTGGATATAAATGAAGCCAGGAGATCCTTGAGTGCATCGAATTTTCTTTTTTGCGGATTGTCCGGATCAAATTCGCTTTCTGCCATGGAACCACTGGTATCAAGAGCAAAAACCAAATCTCTGCCTTTTCGCTTGGAAGAACTTTTTTGGTCATAAATAATCGGTGAGGCAAGTGCAAAAATCATAGATGAAAGAATAAGAGAATAGAGCAGTTTTTCCTTGTTTATCAAAGAAGTTTTTTTTGAAAAAAGATGTATATGCGGGAAAATAATTTTTTTGAGCGTGAGGGGACATTTATATATGCAAATTACCAAAAGTAAAAGGATGAGAACATAAGGATATTCAAATGTAAAATTATTCAATTTGTCACTACTTTTTGATACAATTATAGCAAAGAGGAGATGAGAATGAGATTTATTTTTTTATTTGTTATCCTGTTGACGAAAATATATGCAGATTCGGATGCTTACAATCGTGGTGAGATGCTTTTCTTTGCAAATGCCTGCTCGAGCTGTCATGGTCCTTCTGCAGAGGGAAGCAGCACCTACCCGAGACTTGCAAACAAAAAAAGCAGTTACCTGAAAAAGAAACTAATTGATTTTCGCGCAGGAAAAGCCAGCAGTGTCTCACAGCAGATGATGGCGCAGTTTGCCAAAAAACTGAGTGACCGGGATATTGACGATTTGTCCTTTTTTCTCTCCAATCACAAAGAAGTTCCGGTAGAAGATGTAGAGGACGATATACTGGGCGGGTTCGGTTCATAAACCTGCCCAGCACATTTTTGTAAACAGGCTGAACGTGCTTGTGTATCCGACATCACTGAATAAAAGCTTTTTATCTTTATCGTATATGAAAGTAGTTGGAAATCTTGAAACATGAAACAGGGAAGAGAATTTTCCATTTTTATCATTGAGAACTTTAAAAGTGTACTTGTTTTTATCAAAATATTTTGACAAGAATTCAATATTGGATGCTTTGAGTTTGTATGTAGGACACCATGTAGCCCAAAACTGTATAGGAATGGGTTTCTTTTTTGGGATACTGTATGTTTGATGATTAAGATGATTTTTTTTGATATTTAATGGCTTGTGTGATAAATCCTGACTTCTGACAAACTCAAAGCATTCGCAAAAAG
>JALSKR010000007.1 GCA_026988735.1 Sulfurimonas sp. | reverse complement strand
GAGAGAGAAAACATCGACCTACCAAACCTTTTGCGGCGATGGTGAGAGATATGGAGATGGCTAGGGAGTTTGCTGAGATAAATGAACTAGAGGAGAAATTGCTTAGCTCTAAAGAGCGTCCGATTGTTTTGGTAAAAAAAGGGGGTCAGGTGATTCATGATTCATTGCGTTGCAACAAATCACAAATCACCAGACCCCTTGCATCTCTTGCATCTCTTGTAGTACCACATATTTCACGTATTGGGTTATTTTTGCCTTATACGCCTTTACATTTACTACTACTTGATAAACTTAAACGTCCTTTGGTCGCTACTTCTGCCAATGTCACGGATGAACCTATCTGTACAAATCTGGATGATTTAGAGAAACTGCAAGGGGTCTATGACTATGTACTAGAGCATGACAGAGAGATAGTCAATGGTTGTGATGACTCTGTGGTGATGGTAGTAGGTGAACAACAGATTATGCTTAGACGTGCCAGAGGCTATACACCTGTGAGTGTGAAGCTTCCTTTTTCACTCAATAAAAATGTTTTGGCAACGGGTGCAAACCAAAAGAGCACGATAGCCATAGGTTTTGGTAACGAGGCGATACTCTCTCCTCATATCGGCGATTTGGACAGCATAAGCTCTATGGGGTATTATAAGAAAAATATAGAGACACTCAAACGAATGTATCATTTTGAACCCGAAATAATTGTGCATGATAGGCATCCACAGTATGAGAGTACAAAATATGCCAAAAGCAACCACACAAGGGTGCCCCTACAAGCCATTCAGCATCATTATGCACATATATTAGGTGCAATGGCAGAGAAAAAACTTAGAGGCAAGGTCTTTGGTGTAGCATTTGATGGTACAGGCTTGGGAGATGATGGCAAGCTTTGGGGTGGGGAGTTTATGGTCTGCGATTATGAGGGCTATGAACGTGTGGCTCACCTACAGTACTTTAAGCTCTTAGGAGGAGCTAAAGCCATTAAAGAGCCTAGACGGGTAGCACTCTCACTACTTTTTGACCTTTATGGTAAAGAGACACTCACACTTAAGAACCCAACAACACAGGCTTTTAGTGCAACAGAATTAAAAAACTATTTTCTCACATGGGAAAAAGGGCTTAATGCACCCCAAAGTTCATCAGCAGGACGGATTTTTGATGCGGTATCGTCACTCTTAGGTGTGTGTCAAGTCATGAGTTTCGAGGGTGAGAGTGGCATGATGCTTGAAGCACTTTATGATGCATCTGTCGCAGGATATTATGACTTTGGTTATAAAGATAATGTGCTAGATGTTTTACCTGTCATTAAAGCATTACTTAGTGAAGATGATAAAACAGTCGCTGTATCTAAGTTTTTTCATACTTTGGTAGAGATGATAGCTGTCGTGTATGCCAAGTATGAAAACTTACCTTTGGTGCTAAGTGGAGGTGTATTTCAAAACAGGGTACTTTTGGAGCTTGTTTTCAAGAGATTTTCCGAAGCTATCGTACCAAACCTTTTTCCTCCTAATGATGGAGGGATTGCTTTAGGGCAGGTGATGGCTTCAGCAAATCTTTAGTATATATGTACTACTATTTGTACATATGTAAGGAGTTTTTATGAAAACAGTAAATTTTTCACAAACCAGACAAAACTTGGCATCTACATTTGATAGTGTTGTTGATAACTCAACCCCTATTATTGTAACGAGACAAAATAAAGAACCCGTTGTAATTATTTCAGTAAAAGATTATCGTTCTATAGAAGAGACAGCATACTTGATGCAAAGTGAAGCCAATGCAAAAAGATTGAATCGCTCTATTGCACAACTTGAAGCTGGATTAGGGATAAAAAGAGAACTTATTGAAGAATGATTTTAAGCTTTTCCGATGATGCTTGGGATGATTATTTATATTGGCAAAATCAAGATAAAAAAATACTCAAAAAAATTAATAAACTCATAAAAGAGATACAACGCTCTCCTTTTGAAGGCACAGGAGAACCAGAACCCTTAAAATACAACTGGTCAGGATACTGGTCTAGACGCATCACGATAGAACATCGTATTATCTATAAGGTATATGAAGGCACTGTTTTGATTGCTCAATGTCGGTATCACTATAGGTAAATTTGATATTAAATTATTTTTATTGACAATATTCTCTTTGAATTAATTGTGTAGAATCATTTACATCTAAATATTCTGTCGCATTATTTATAGGCATAATATGTATATTTTTTATATTTGCAGATTTAGACATAGCAATCGTACTTAAAGAATAAAAATCTTTTCCATTAGATAGTTCTTTACAAATATTTTCAATCTGTTTTCTATGAAGTAAATCATCTAATTTATAAGCATAAGTAACTCGTTTTTCTCTACCTAAAACGTAGAATATATGATTGTCTTTTTGAATTAAACGAGGAAAAAAATGTATATCCTGATAAATTTGAAGAAAGAATTTTTCATTTTTTTGAGAGAACATAGCCTTAGCTAGTGACAATACTATCGTTATTGCTAATATGTAGACAATAGACATCAAAATAATTTTATATCTTCTTTTGTATTTAATTTTACTTATATCGAGTGGATCAGAGTGATAGGTAATAGCACTTGCAAATATAATACTTAGAACAATTAGTACCAAAAGAACCATTTTGTTGAGCTCATATAGTGAATATTCTGCAATAGATAGTATAGCTTTATAATCAATCAATTCGGATGGATAGCCATTATTGATTAATTGGCTATAGATGAGCATTATCAAACTAGCTAATGCCATAGCTATGAAAAACTTAAAGTATTTACTTAGACCTTCATAACTAGAAAGTAAAAAATTAGTACCAAATGTAGATAGATTATGAATAAACTTTGAATCAAAATCAGAATTTATTTTATCTACATCACAAAATTCATTTATTAACTGATACAGTTTTTCGAATTGTTTTTTATTTTCTTTGTCATCTACATTAAAAATATAAAATTCTAAATACCCTTCAGAACCTTGAATTATTTTTGATTTTAGATCATCTATATTATTTTTTGCATTTTTTCTACTAAGAATTATGGAACGATATATACTATTTTCAGTTCGATAAAATACATATACAGTATGTGAATCTAATGTATCAAGATTTATACAACTTAAAAGCATAGAATATGAATTTTCTTTGGATTGTAAAATCTCTTTGGTATTACGTTTGCACGTATATTTATATTTTTTAAATTTTTTTAAATGATTAGTGTATTCACACATAAAGAAATACCTTTTATATTTATTTTTGCTACTATACCATTAATCTAAAAGAAAATTCAAATCCAGCTTTTGAGGCTTCGCATGTGTTCCGTCACAATAGGGAGTGCAAGAACTTTTTTTACATAAACAGAGTAAGGCTTCAGCATTACGTGTAGCAATGAACTCTTTGGGACTAAACGCTGAACCTTTATGGCTACCATCACAGAGCACACCATCGGCACTTTTACCACAGGTACAAAAATGATAGGTTTTACCTTTTTCTAAGTAGACTTTTACGGGGTGTTTCATAGTGTATCCTTTCAGATAGTGTACTTTGTTTGTCTTAAGTTTTGTGTATTAAACCGCCACTCTGCTTCTTTTAAATAGTAGATAAACTGTGCATCACTTACGCCTTTGTATTGGCAGATAAACGTCTCAAAATAGTCCCAAAATGTGGTGATAGTGCTTTGTGCTTTTGAGAGTTTGGCTACTTTGTTAAATTTGAGATATTTAAGAAGAAGTTTTTTAGACTGTTCATCTTCACTATCATAGTATATGTCTCTGGTATGGGGCATCATGATATTGTACACTTTATTGTCATAACTCATGGTGAGGAAGTGTTGTAGCTTATGGATATGCTCTTCGATGTTTAGGCTCTTGGGTAGATAAAGGTATTCATCGTATCCTGTTACCCTATGACTATTGCGTTGATACATCTCATCGGCATAGAGTGCAATATTTCTTCTAAAACGTTCATAATATTTTTGTACAGTAGCAAAGTGCATGCCTGTCTGCTTGGAGGCTTCTCGTGCATTATGTCCTTTTATAAAAAGTGATTCAAGTTTTTTTTCACGTTCTACTTTTTTAGGACTAAATTTTCGTTTGCATTTTCCACACTTTTGTTGTTTATCTGCCAAGGTGTAAGTATATGGGTGTTCGCAATAGATACATTTCATTCTTTATTATAAACATTAGTCCTTAAAATAGAGTAGAAATGAATTTTTTAATGCTTACTTAAACTTACTAGACTACTATAGTGAATAAATATTCATTTATGGAGATAGATATGGAATTATCGTTACTACTCATCTTTTGGTATGGCATCTTACATGCCTTTGGTCCTGACCACCTTACAGCTATAGCGGACTTTTCAATAGGAAAGAACAAACGTAAAACACTGCTTATCACTACACTATTTGCCATTGGGCACGGTTTGAGCCTTTTTGTATTTGCAAAAGTGTTAGAGTCCGTAGCTATCTCTGAAGAGATTCTTGCTTATGGTGATATTATCTCAGCGACAGTCATTATTGCAATGGGTATCTATCTACTTTTTATGGTGTTTACACAGCGTATACAGCTAGGCAAACATACCCATGAAGGCAAAGAGCATATACATATTTGGTTTGGAAAGTCACATGAACATAGCAGCGACAATGTAGCCAAAACCTCTTCTCTTACACTTGGGCTTCTCATGGGTGCAGGTGGTGTGAGAGGTATGCTTATTACGCTTGGTGCCGTACAGGGTGGTAGTGTTGACTTTACCATGGTAGCTGCATTTACAGCAGGGGTGATGCTTGTGTTTGGGGCATTTGGATTTTTAATGCTTTATGTGAATCAAAACTTTTTAGGTAATCTTACAAATGTAAGACGTGCGTTTGCTACAGCGGGTGTGATTTCACTTGTTGTGGGAACAAATATTTTAATAGGATAAAGGAAAAATATGTGTACAGATTGTGGTTGTAGTATAAGAGGTATGGAAGAGCATACGCATGCAGAGACAGGCTCTCATAGTCATGATGGGGGAAAGACTTTTCATACGCATGGTAAAGAAGGACATAGTCATGAGCATCAAAAAGCGCATGAACATTTGCACCATAACCCACAGTTAAATGATGCAAAGACAGTTTCTGTCA
>JALSKR010000006.1 GCA_026988735.1 Sulfurimonas sp. | reverse complement strand
CGCGGTATGTTTGCCATAGCCCTGCTTGATGGCGATACGCTCTATCTTTTTCGTGACAGACTTGGCAAAAAACCGCTTTTTTATATGCAAGGGAAAAGTTTTATTTTTGCCTCAGAAATCAAAGCACTCAAACCTTTTTTGTCTACATGTAAACTCAACAATGATGCTCTGCTCTCTTACCTCTCTTTTTTGGCGCCGACTCCGCCACATACTTTTTACGAGGGTATCAAAAAACTTGTAGCAGGCGAATACCTTACATGTAAAGAGGGGCGCGTTACATGTAAGCGCTATTTTGATTTGCTGGATGTTACTCCAAACATTATAACAAACAAACATGAAGCTGTGCGTGTGTTAGAAGAGGAACTGCAGCACTCCATTGCGTTGCGATTAGATTGTGATGTCCCTATGGCATCACTACTTTCAGGTGGTATAGACTCTGCAACACTCAACTATTTTGCCAAACAAAACAACACACACTTACAAACATACACACTTGGTTATAAAGAGTTTGCCAAATATGATGAGAGAAACAATGCCAAAGCAAGTGCTGAGTTTTTAGGTTTAGACAATACCCAGATAGAAATAGATGAAAATGATTTCATTACTGCCAGCGACAGAGTGTTAGACACACTTGATGAACCGCTCAATGATCCTGCTGCTGTACCTTTGTATCTTTTATTTCAACGCATACAACAAGACGGCTACAAAGTCGTACTCAGCGGAGAGGGTGCGGATGAGCTTTTTTTGGGCTATCGACAGTATTTTGAATATCTTGACATTGAAAAAGTTGTAGGTTTAGCACATAAAAACTGGCTCAAAAAATACTTTCGGGCAAATTTTTCAATGAACAGGGAGTGGGAGTGGTATAAGCGGATTTTTGATGACACACTGCTCTTTCGTACAAGCGGTGAAAAGTTTACAGATTTGCAGAAAAATCAACTTCTCAGACGTAATGTCAAAGATAATGAGAGCCTCAAATATTTACAATATTACAGAGATCGCTTTGAAGCTTCTGCACACAGTGACGAAAGCATTTGGTACAGTTATATTGATTTAAATCTTTTTCAGGCGGAGCATTTTTTGACAAAACTTGACCGTGTAAGCATGGCACACTCTATAGAGTCACGCACCCCGTTTTTGGACCATAAACTGGCATCTCTCATTTTTAGTATAGACCCAAAACTGCGTTACGAAGACGGCATCACAAAAGCACTCTTAAAGCAGATAATGACCAACAAACTCCCTGGTGAAATACTCACACGGAAGAAAAAAGGTTTTTCCAATCCTTATATGGAGTATCTCATCAGTTCCAAAAAGATAAATTTGATTCAAGAGGTCAATGCACAAACCGGAATGTTTCACAAAAAGAAGCTTGATGAGTATATAAACACAGCATCAAAGGGAAGTTTTAAGCAGCATGTATGGGGACTTTATGTACTATCGTACTGGATAAAGAAGAATCTGCTTTAGTGCAAGTGGAAAGTATCAGAAGGAAGTAACAGTCGGCACTAAAGTACCGATTCCGGGGAAATAGACGATGCTTTTGTTCGGAACCCGTACTTCAGTGCGGGCTGAGAGTGGCAGGACAGCAGCAACAGTCGACACTACAGAAAAAAATTTAGTTTTTCTCACAAGTCATGCTTTAGCATAGAAAGTAGCGATTCTGGGAACTCAAGAATATTTACAAAAAAACAGAGGAAATGTAGAATGATAAAAAAAATAAAAAAATATGCAACAACAAATACTCTTGTCATCTTCGGCATTGTTTTGGGTGTTTTGTTTGGCATCTTTTTTCCCGAACTGGCACTCAAACAAAAGATGATAGGAACTGCCTTTGTCTATTTTTTAAAAATGCTTGTTGTTCCTCTTGTTTTTGCCAGTATTTTTGTTGCAATTCTTGGACTTGGTTCTATTGAGCACTTAAAACGCATGGGGCTTAAAACCATCGGCTTGTATGTTCTAACAACTGCTTTTGCCGTTGTTGCCGCCATCGTTGCCATGAATATTTTTCACATTGGCGAGCATGTCAGCAGCAGTGGGCTTGCTTATGCAAAAGCGACAACACTTGCCCCTTTTTCTTTTGAAAATATGATTTTAAGCTTCATCCCTACCAATATTTTTCATGCTCTCTCTGAGGGAAAAATGATGCAGATTATTATATTTGCCATTCTTTTTGGCGTGGCGTCACTCTATCTGGCACCCAAACAAAAGGAGACACTCAACACTTTCTTTACAGCAGTGAGTGAAGCGATGCTTAAAATGGCTGAATGGGTTATACTCCTTACTCCTATCGGTGTTTTTTCACTTATCTCCTATGTTATAGCAGAACAAGGCATAGATGTCGTTTTTGGGCTTTACAAATATGTTTTTCTCGTTGTCGGCGTCATTGTTTTTCACGGGCTTATCACACTCCCTGCGGTATTGCGCTTTTTTACAAAAGTAAACCCCTACAGTTACCTCTCAGATGTTAGAGAAGCTCCTATTATGGCATTTTCTACAGCTTCATCTGCAGCCACGCTCCCTGTAAGTATGCGTGTTACAGAAGAGATGGGAGGTATTGACAAAAAAACAGCCTCTTTTGTACTGCCTTTGGGTGCTACTGTTTCTATGGACGGTACGGCAGCATATTTGAGTGTTGCCGTTTTATACATCGCGAATTTGGCCGGAGTTGCTTTGAGCTTGGGTGACAAAATCCTTTTGGGTATTACCGTTGTTGCACTGAGTGTCGGTGTTGCGGCACTGCCGAGTGCTTCACTTGTAATGATGGTAATTATACTCAATCAGCTTGGACTTCCTGTTGAATATATGGCTCTCATTGTCGCTGTGGACAGGATTCTTGATATGTGTCGGACTTCACTCAATGTGACCTCTGATTTAATTGTTACAAAAATAGTAGATGAATTTGAAAAACGACGATAAACACTATACATATCTTCTCATTCTTGCAATGCTGCTGTGGGGTGGAGGATGGACTGCTTTAAAAATTCTCACCGCGGCAATGCCGATGGATGTCGTTATTTTTTGGCGGTTTTTTCTGATGAGCCTCACCTTTTTGCCGATTCTTTACTTTTTTAAAACACCACTGACACTGACACGGGGTTCATTCAAATATATACTCGGCAGTTCCTTTTTAAATATAGCCTTTATGGTTTTTTCTTTTTTAGGCATAAAATACGGTCTTGCAGGCGCCGGCAGTGTCATTATTACAACATTCAGCCCTATTATGACTTTTTTGCTTGTTGCAGTGCTTTTTAAAAGCAGACTCTCAACACGGCAGTATTTCGGACTTTTACTCGGGCTTGTCGGCGGATATATTTTACTCCAGCTCAATAATTTTTCCCTCTTTATTCACAGTTCAAACATCTACTTTTTACTCTGTGCGCTTATATGGGCAGGTGTCACACTTCTCTCGCAACATTCACAAAAGCATATTCACCCGGTGCATTACAGTTTTTTTATTTCCGTAATCGCTACTTTTTTTAGTTTTATTTATGCCTATAATTCAAATCTTGGTGCTGTGTTTGAACAAGATCTCAGGTTTTGGATTGCACTCATTTATCTTGCAGTACTCGGGCAAACAGTTGCCACAACAATTTTCTTTATAGCCAGCGGAAAACTTGGGAGTCAAAAAACAAGTTCTTTTATGTTTTTAGTACCATTTTTTGCACTTTTGAGCGCATGGTTCATTTTAGATGAGCCTCTGCAGATACATATAGTTGTTGGCGGACTTATCAGTATGCTTGCAGTATACTTTATAAACAAAAAATCAATCTGACGATAAAAATAGCCAGTTTAATATATTTTTAACATCAATTAGGCTAATATTTTAGATAATTTGAGGAAATAAGAGGTTGAAAATGAAAAAAGTACTTGTTTTAGGCGGTGGATTTGCCGGAGTTGATGCTGCATCTTATTTAAGAAAAATGAATTATGATGTGACATTAGTAAGCAACAGAGAATATTTTTACATCTACCCTACTTCAATCTGGATTCCAACTCATGAAAGCGATTTTAAAGATGTTTGTGTAGACCTGAAGGAATTACAGGCTGCACATGGATTTAATCTCATTATAGAAGAAGTATCGGAAATTTCAAAAACGAATAACAGTGTTACACTTGCAAATGGTACAATCATCAATGACTATGACTATCTCATACTGGCTATGGGTGCTGCAAAAATGAAAGCTCCCGGCATAGAAAATACACTCTCTATCTGTGGTGCTCCGGAGCAATCTCTCAAAATCAGAGATACGCTTGATGCACTGGTTGCAAAGGGAAGCGGTAAAATCTGCATGGGCTTTGGAGGAAACCCCAAAGACACCTCTGCCGTTCGTGGAGGACCGGGATTTGAGCTGCTTTTTAATGTCCATACCATGCTTAAGAAAAAAGGCATCAGAGATAATTTTGAACTGACATTTTTTGCACCAATGGCTGAACCCGGTAAACGTATGGGACCACAGGCACTGAAGATGATGGATGTAATGTTTAAAAAACTTGGCATAAAAAAACACTTCGGCAAAAAAATAAAGATGTTTGAAAAAGATGGCATTGTTTTTGAAGATGATTCCAAACTTGATTCTGATTTTACGATGTTTATTCCCGCAGGTGACGGGCATGAAGTGATAAAAAATTCAGACCTGCCTACAAATGATGCCGGTTTTGTCAAAACCGATGATTATTCTTGTGTACTCAATGAAGACGGTTCTATGAGTAATATCTACGCTATCGGTGATGTAGCAGCGCTTGAGGGCTATGACTGGAGAGCAAAACAGGGGCATGTTGCAGAAGTCATGGCAAAAAATACCGCTCACAATATAGAACAACGAGACAATGGAGGGAGTGACTTTAAAGGCTATCATGAACACTTAAATATTTTATGTGTGATGGATACTGGTGACGGTGCTGCCTTTGTCTACAGAGATGAAAAACGTGCATTTATGCTGCCAATGCCTGTTATTGGACACTGGCTCAAAAAAGGGTGGGGATTTTACTGCCGAAACTCAAAACTTGGAAAGATTCCACGAATTCCGGGGATGTGACAATAGGTTATGTAACAAAATGTAACTATTCTTCTAGCAATTATTCTCCCTCTTCTATACGAAGATTTTTTATGTCTTAATAAGAAATTAAAAAGTATACTTAATTTATCAGTTAAATTAAAAATAGGGAGAATAACTACACATGGCATACAAAAGTTTATCAAAAAAAGATGCTCCAAAAA
>JALSKR010000005.1 GCA_026988735.1 Sulfurimonas sp. | reverse complement strand
CTTATCAAACGAGGACGCAAAGAGCAGAGCAAAAAAGTCTGGGCGAATTATCTCAAATACAGACCTTTTCTTTTTGAAATAGACTCTCCCTATCAGAACCGTTATTATCAGCTTTCAAGACTTATAGAAACTATAAAGAAGGACAGTCGGCACTAAAGTACCGATTCCAATACAACACCACTGTCCGAAACCCATCCTTTCTATGCTAAAGCATGACTTGTGAGAAAAACTAAATTTTTTTCTGCAGTGCGGGCTGAACATGGCATGAAAGGAACAGCAGTCGGCACCAAAGTACCGATTCCAATACAACACCGCTTTTCGGAACCCATCCTTTAGGGTGGGCTGAGAGTGCCGGAATAACTGCTACCCTTTGTTCTGCCTCACAGCCATAAAAAGCAAAAATGCTCCAAATGCCATCAGACTTGAAGTCAAAAAGAGATACTTCGGAAAATATTCATATACATAACCCGCTATTAATGCTCCGCTTAACCCGCCAAAACCGTAAGTGATACCGGAGAAAAACTGCTGAGAAAGACTTTTGTGCTTATACAAATGAAACAGATAACTGATGGCTGCCGTATGAAACAATGCAAAACTCAAAGCATGTAAGCCTTGTGAAAAGAAAAGGATTGTCAGATTTTGGGGAAATAAAAATACCAGGAACCAGCGCACTACAGTTGCAAATGCCGTAAAGCGCAGTAGGTGCAGCAGATTGCCCCGCAAAAGTCCTCCCTGAAAGAAAAACATTGCCACTTCAATCAAAACACCGAAACTCCATAAGTAGATTGTCATATCCAGACTGATGCCGTGGTCTGTCTCATAAATCGTAAAAAAGTTATAAAAAGAGCCAAAACTCATCTGCACCAGAACAAGTCCGCCCCAGAGTTTGTAGTCTTTGAATATATCTATATCATTTTCGATGCTCTTGTCTTTGACATAGCTTGTATCAGGCGCACGACACAGTACCTGATAGGCTGTAAAAGCCGTCAAAAGGCTTAAAACAAATAAAAAATCCAGCGCTACATATGCCGAGCTTAAAAACCGAACCAGTACAAGTGCTACAGCAATAAACCCGACAGAGCCAAAAAGCCGTACTTTTCCATAACGCTCTTTGCCGATAGTGTGCAAAGAGATAACTTCCACAAAAGGCAGCATCAGACTCATGCCCAGACCCAAAAAGATATTTGAGAACAAAAGGGCATAAAAATGCTCCAATGAAAAATAAAACGAGAGCGTACTTGCAATAACAATAAGGAGTGAAAATTTAAACACAGTGGCATTGAGCGTCACTCCACGCATAAACAAGAAAGGCAAAATAAAACGCACCAGAGGCGATGCCGCAAAAATAATACCTATTTCACTCGCATCATATCCCACACCACTGAGCACTTTTGGTAAAAATATAATATATATGCCTACAATAGAAAAATAAAAATAATAAAAAACAGACAATAATGCGAACATATGCTTCCTTAAAGCCAAATTATAACAATAATCTAATAAAGATATGCTACAATATCTCTCAATAATGAAAAGAGAGGTCAAAAATGGAAAGAGCATTAGGTGAAAATGATTTCATTGTCTCTAAAACAGATACAAAAGGTCGTCTGACCTATGTCAATAAAATTTTTATTGATTTGGCAGAGTATACAGAAGCAGAACTTCTGGGAAAACCACACAACATTGTGCGTCATCCGGATATGCCAAAAGCTATTTTTAAACTGCTTTGGGACAGAGTACAGGCAAAAGAAGAGATTTTTGCCTATGTCATCAACAGTACAAAAAACAAAAATTCCTACTGGGTTTATGCCAATGTCACACCCTCTTTGGATGAACGCGGCAATACAGTCGGTTACAATTCAGTGCGAAGAAAACCGAATCCGCAGGCACTTGAAACAATCAAACCACTCTATGCACAGATGCTCCAGGCTGAAAGAAGCGGCGGCATAGATGCAAGTATGAAAATTTTAACAGATATACTAGATACAGAAGGAGTCAGTTACGATGAATACATCATCTCTCTTCAAAAATAATCAGGCACTTGTTCTTTTTATAACACTTATCGGCGTTGGCATTTATGCTTTAATCACAGCCAGTTACATCCTCGCAGCGGCAGTTTTGCTTATAGCCATTGTTTCGCTTTTTATTCCCGGCAGTGCAACGGCTAAAAACTCAAATATTTTAGACAAAGCAGAAAAGGTTCTCACCGAAGCAGCGCAGGGAAAACTCGAAGGGCGTGTAACACACATTCCAAATGACAATTCGCGTGATGCAAGAATCGCCTGGGCGATCAATGATATGCTAGACCAGGTAGAGGCTTTTATGCGCGATACAGCAACAACCATAGAATATGCTTCCGCAGGAAAAACATACCGTCACACTTATCCGCAAGGATTACAAGGACTTTTCCATGCTACTGCAACAACAGTAAACCATGCTGTTAAATCTATTGCCAGCGGATACAGAAGAAAACTCTTAGGAGAGCTTTCTCATGAATTTTCAACACTTGGCGGAGGCATTGGAGAAGGGCTTGGTATCATTCAATCAGACTTGACAATCTCTTCAGGCGAAGCGGAAAAAATTGTTACCGTCTCTTCGCAAACGGCAGAAAAAGCTTCGGGCAGTCTTAACAGTGTTCTTGAGATAGGGCAAAGACTAGGCTCGCTTGTTGAGCTTATCTCCTCTTCACATGAGGGTATTGTTAATCTTGAGGGACGCTCACGAGACATCTCAGAAGTTGTAGGACTCATCAAAGACATAGCAGACCAGACAAATCTTCTTGCCCTCAATGCTGCAATAGAGGCTGCACGCGCAGGTGAACACGGACGCGGTTTTGCTGTTGTTGCCGATGAAGTAAGAAAACTTGCAGAGCGTACACAAAAAGCAACTACAGAGATTGAGATCAACATATCAACACTGCAGCAAGAAGCAAATGACATGCGAACAAACTCTGATGAGATTACAAATATTGCACAGGAGTCCAGTGAAGTTATTCACGAATTTGAAAATACCTTCTCAGAACTTAATGAACAGGCAAACACGACACACAATGTAGCAGTTGGTATACAAAACCGCCTCTTTACAACCCTTGTAAAAGTCGACCATATTTTATTTAAATCATCTGCCTACTCAACTGTACTCAATGAAGACACAACTAAAGAGTTCCCAGATCATAAACACTGTAGAATGGGACAATGGTACTTTGGCATTGGGAAAAAACGCTTTGGAAATACAACTGCCTTTAAAAAAATGGATGCACCACATGCAGTAGTTCATGATTCAGTTGCCAAAAACATGGTGTATGTAAAAGAAAACAGTATTCTTAAAGCAGATCATCCAAAACAAATAGTAGAAAATTTCAGAACAATGGAAAGTGCTTCAAAAGAGCTTTTCAGGGACTTGGACCGCATGCTACAGGAGTATGAAGAAACAAGGTAATTAACCGCTATTTACCTAACATTTACTTATAATTAATATAATTCTTTATCTCAATTATGTTTTTCCCCTTTCATAAGAGAGATATTTACTCCTATAAATTTTTAAAACAGCCGAGTTTTCCCCCTTTTTTACTCTCGGCTGTTTTTCCTCCATCTTATTTTTAAAATCCAAGCTTTAACATTAATACCATTTTATATTAAGACATACTTTTAATGTTTTCTCAGAACCTAGGTTTTAACCTTAATGCTATTAAGTTAAGAATTGTTTTCGGAAGCGATGCTTTAGCTTCGCCTTTTAGGCTTTAAAAACTAAAGCCTAGGTTACAGAAAAAAATTTAGTTTTTTTCTAAGTCACACTTTAGCGTTAGAAAACCCAGGTTCCGAAAAGCTATTTAATAGACTCAATTTTATGTTACACTTCCTTTATGAAAATACTACTGACCACTTTAAATTCACGTTTTACCCACAGTGCCATCGGACTGCGTTATCTCTATGCCAATATGCAAGAACTCAAAGAAAATACCGAGATTTTAGAATTCAGTATCAATGATGCCATCCAGA
>JALSKR010000004.1 GCA_026988735.1 Sulfurimonas sp. | reverse complement strand
CACCGCCAACTTTTGGTAGTAAATCAGAAGATTCATGCATTACTTCAGATGAAGGTGTAATCGGATATCCTCCAAAAAATCTTGCTCCTGCTTCTACTGCAGCCTTTGCAGCTAATTCATTACCTGTCGAGATAACTTCTCTCATTATTTAGCTCCTTTTTGTTTCACAGACATGTAGTTGTTTGCAACAATTTCTGCTTGTCTTTTTTTCGCTTCATCAGTAAGTTTTGCAAAACTTTTTCCTGCAGCTTTTAGTTCTTTTCTGTCTGCTACATAAATAGCAAAATCCGGACATGTAAGTTCACATTCATTACACCCGATACAATCTTCCGGGTAATCAATTGATATCATTGCACCCAGTGTTGATGTTGGGTCGTATACCATTCCTAATACACCGGAAGGACATACAGACACACAAATGTCACACGCTTTACAATTGTTCGTGTTTACCCATACTGGTTCATTTCCTGGGTTTTCAGTTTTAAAAGTTCCCATTTATTCTCCTGTTGTTAAATACAAATTAACTATGTATATTAGTTTGCATATAAAAGTATAGCAAATCATTATCAACTTTATTATAAAAGTTGATGTTTATTACTAAAAAGACCATATAACGTTTACTATTTACACACTTATATTGAAATTTTAAAAAAATAAAATTGAAGTATAAACTGTAAAAACCATATACCGTTTAGTATCTACACACAGATGTTGAGATTTTAAAAATTAAAAAAGAGGTATAAATTATGAAAAAAGAAGAAAAGACTTTCTGGAAAATATTACTATTCCAGAAAGTCTTTTTTAAAGAATATAAGAATAAATTATTTTTTAGCTAAAACTTCAGCGACAGCTTTTCCGATTTCTGCAGGAGAAACAACAACTTTAACACCGGCAGCTTCAAGTGCTTCCATTTTCTCTTTTGCAGTACCTGCACTTCCTGAAATAATCGCACCGGCATGACCCATACGTTTACCTTTAGGCGCAGTTTGTCCTGCTATAAAAGCAACAACAGGTTTAGTGATCTGCTCTTTTATAAGTTTTGCAGCCTGAATCTCAAGATCACCACCGATTTCACCAATCATTACAATTGCTTCTGTTTCTGGATCTGCTTCAAACATTGGCAAAATTTGTTTGTATGAAAGTCCGATGATTGGATCTCCACCGATACCAACAGCAGTAGAGATTCCAAAACCTTCTTTTACAACCTGATTTGCACCCTCATAAGTAAGTGTTCCAGATTTAGAGATAAGACCGACATTACCTTTTTTGAAAATCATACCAGGCATAATACCGATTTTACACTCTTCAGCTGTAATGATACCAGGACAGTTTGGTCCTATTGTTTTCATATTATGTTTTGTAGCATATTGCTTGGCAAACATCATATCTTTAACAGGAGCCCCTTCTGTAATAATTACAGCGAGTTCAATTCCTGCATCAGCAGCTTCCATAACAGCATCTGCAACAAATGCAGGCGGAACGAAAACCATAGAAACTGTGGCACCGGTTGCATCTACTGCATCTTTAACAGTATTAAAAACAGGTTTACCCAAATGTATTTCGCCACCTTTGTTTGGTGTTACACCACCGACAATGTTTGTACCATAATCAATACACTGCTCAGCATGAAAAGTACCCTCTTTACCAGTAAAACCTTGAACGATAACTTTTGTATCTTTATTTACTAAAATTGACATATCTTATAACTCTCCTTTTGCTGCAGCAACAGCTTTTGCAGCACCGTCTGCTAAGTCTGTTGCCGGGATTACATTTGCAATATTTGCATTTTTAAGAATTTCTGCTGCTTCTGGCGCATTTGTTCCATCAAGACGAACGATGACAGGAACATGCACATCTACAAGCTTTGTAGCCTCTAAAATACCGTTTGCAATACGGTCACAACGTACAATTCCACCAAAAATATTAACAAAAATTGCTTTTACATTTGGATTTTTCAAAATAATTTCAAACCCTTTTGCAACTGTTTCAGCATTTGCACTTCCACCAACATCAAGGAAGTTTGCAGGTGTTCCACCCATATAGTTAATAGTATCCATAGTACCCATAGCAAGCCCTGCCCCGTTAACCATACAACCGATTTCACCATCAAGAGCGATGTATGAAAGACCATATTGGGCAGCTTCACGCTCATCCGGATCTTCTTCTGAAATATCTCTCATTGCTTCAAGTTCAGGGTGGCGTCCAAGTGCTGAATCATCAAATCCCATTTTACCGTCAAGTGCAATAAAGTCTCCAGAACCGGTTTTTACAAGTGGATTAATTTCAATCATCTCTGCATCTTTATCCATATAAAGTTTATAAAGTTTCGAAGCAAAATCAATCATCTTGCGTTGTTCGTTTTTGTCTGTAATTCCCAAACCAAAAACTAATTCACGCCCGTGAAAACCTTGAAATCCGATAGAAGGATCAATAGTAACTTTAATGATCTTTTCCGGAGTTTTTTCTGCTACAGTTTCAATATCCATTCCACCTTCAGTAGAAGCCATAATAATTGGCATTTCCTGCGCACGGTCAAGTACAACTGAAAGATAGAGTTCGTCTTTAATGTCCGCACCGTCTTCTATATAAACTTTTTGTACAAGTTTTCCTTCCGAGCCTGTTTGGTGTGTTACCAAAGTCATTCCAAGAATTTCTTGGGCATATTGTTTTACTTCATCAAGACTTTTAGCCAGTTTTACACCACCGCCAAGTCCACGGCCACCTGCATGTATTTGTGCTTTGACAACCCAAACAGGTCCACCTAACTCTTTTGCATTTTCTACAGCTTCTTCAACTGAGTTTGCAATTTTACCTTTTGGTGTTGGAACACCATATTCAGCAAAAATTTCTTTTGCCTGATATTCATGTATATTCATTTATTCTCCTTGTTTAAAATTGGGGATGTTTTAAGCCTTTGGCATAATCATTTCTTCTGGTTTCACATATTCGTCAAACTGCTCTGGCGTTAAAAGTCCAAGTTCAACTGCTGTTTCTTTCAGTGTTGCATTATTTGCATGTGCAGTTTTTGCAATTTTAGCTGCATTTTCATATCCGATATATGGATTGAGTGCAGTAACAAGCATAAGCGAGTCATGTAGATAATGGTCTATTTTGCTCTCAACGGGTTTGATTCCTACAGCGGCATTATCATTAAATGAAACAATAGAATCAGCCAAAAGACGCACAGACTGTAAAAAGTTGTACGCGATTACAGGTTTAAACACATTTAATTCAAAGTTACCCTGACTTGCTGCAAAACCAATTGTTGCATCATTTCCCATAACCTGACATGCAACCATAGTTACCGCTTCACTTTGTGTTGGGTTTACTTTACCTGGCATAATTGAAGAACCCGGTTCATTTGCAGGAATTTCAATCTCACCTAAACCACAACGAGGACCTGATGCCAACCAGCGTACATCATTTGCAATTTTCATCATATCAGCAGCAAGGGCTTTTAAAGCTCCGTGTGCAAATACAAGTGCATCATGGGAAGTCAGTGCATGAAACTTGTTTGGAGCAGTGATAAAATCATGCCCGGTTAATTCACTTAATTTTTTTGCAACTCTTTCACCAAGCTCCGGATGCGCATTAAGCCCTGTTCCAACAGCTGTTCCACCGAGTGCCAGTTCTCGAACAGCTTCAAGAGAGTCTTTTGCCATCTTTTCACATTTGCTCAGCATTTCAACCCAACCGCTTATTTCTTGTCCAAGCGTAAGTGGTGTAGCATCCTGCAAATGCGTACGACCTATTTTTACTATATGCGCAAATTCTTCACTTTTTGCCTGCAGTGTTGCTTTGAGTTTTACAATGGCAGGAAGAAGATTTTCTTCAACTGCAATAACTGCCGCTACATGTAAAGCAGTTGGGTATGTGTCATTTGAAGATTGAGATTTATTAACATCATCATTTGGATGGACTAATTTCTCTTTTGTAAAATCTCCACCTAGAATCTCAATCGCACGATTTGCCAATACTTCGTTGTTATTCATATTTGACTGTGTACCTGAACCTGTTTGCCATACAACGAGAGGATAATTTCCGTCAAGTTTACCTGCTAGCATATCATCAGCAGCCTGTGCAATAGCATCAGCTTTTTTAGCATCAAGTTTTCCAAGATCCTTGTTTACAAGTGCTACAGCTTTTTTCAGATAAGAAAATGCACGCGTAATCTCATATGGCATCTTTTCTTCACCAATTTTAAAGTTTTGAATACTTCTTTGTGTTTGTGCACCCCAGTAAGCATCTTGTGGTACTTCAATCTCGCCCATTGTATCTTTTTCTATACGCGTTTTCATTATTTAGTTTCCTTCAAAAAAATTATTTTCTTTTAATGTGTCTATCAGGCTTTGTACTGAAGCACATGACTGAGCGAACATTGCTTTTTCTTTTTCATCGAGTGTAACTTCTATAATTTTTTCAGCACCTTTAGCACCAAGCATTACAGGTACACCTGAAACTACATCATTGTAACCATATTCACCTTCTAGACAAACTGCACATGGATGAATCTGTTTTGTATCTTTTAGTATCGCATCTACCATAATAGCTGTTGATTTTGCAGGCGCATAGTAAGCTGAACCGGTTTTGAGGTAACCAACTATTTCAGCACCACCATGACGAGTTCTATCCACAATTTCTGCAATTTCTTCGCTTGTAAGCACATCTGAAAGAGGTACACCTGCAACAGTGGAATAACGAGGAAGAGGAACCATGTCATCTCCATGTCCGCCCATAACGGAAGCGCGAATCTGTCCGCCGCCATAACCAAGTTTTTCCTGAATAAATGCAGCCATTCTTGAACTGTCAAGAATTCCAGCCATTCCGATAACACGGCTTCTGTCAAATCCACTCTCTTTAAGCGCTACATATGTCATGGCATCAAGCGGGTTTGAAACCATAATAACAATTGCATTTGGAGAGTATTTTGCAATACCCTGAATTACTTCTTTTGTGATTTTTGCATTTATCATCAGTAAATCATCACGACTCATACCCGGAAGTCTTGGACTGCCGGCAGTTACAACTACAACATCACAGTCAACCAAATCCGACATCTCTTCAGCAACTTTGACTACTGTATGACTTCTAACAGCAGAAGCTGCCTGAGACATATCCAAAGCCTTTCCTTTTGCTACATCTATTTTATTGTCACGAAGAATAATTTCATGACATGATCCAAGCATCGCCAGAGAGTATGCTACTGTTGCACCAACATTACCAGCACCTACTATCCCTACTCTTTTTCCTTGACTCATATATGCTCCTTAATATTAAATAGTATGATGACCAGTGTAGTACACTTAAACAATATGTGCGAACA
>JALSKR010000003.1 GCA_026988735.1 Sulfurimonas sp. | reverse complement strand
AAAACCAGATTTGCTTTAAATTCATCTTTAAACTCTTTATGCCAGATGCTCTCACCGCCTCTGCCGGTTTCGGTTGGATCTCCGCCTTGAATCATAAAATTATGGATAATTCTATGAAAAGCCACGCCATTATAATAGCCTTCCTTTACATGTGTTAAGAAGTTCTCAACAGCCAAGGGTGCAACATCAGGAAAGAGTTCAAGTTCTATATTTCCCTGTGTTGTCTGTAATACAACATGCGGATTATTCTCACTTGAAAACAAAAGAGTCGTATAGAGTAACAGGAATGCGAGTAAAATTCGTTTCATCAAAAAGCTCCTTATTCTTCTTCAAAGTCTAAACATACAGAGTTGATACAGTATCGAAGTCCTGTAGGCTCAGGACCATCAGGAAATAAGTGTCCCAAGTGGGCATCACAACTGCTGCATCTTACTTCTGTGCGAATCATACCGTGTGACATATCTTTTATTTCAGTGACAGCGTCTTCAACTGCTTCATAATAACTCGGCCAGCCTGTCCCTGAGTCAAATTTTGTACTTGATTCAAAAAGAGGGGCACCACAACAGATACATTTGTAGATACCATCACTTTTGTTATCATAATATTGTCCGGAAAAAGGAGCTTCTGTGCCGTTTTTTCGGCATACCGAAAAAGCTTCAGGGCTCAGAATTTTTTTCCATTCCTCTTCACTTTTTGTTACTTTCATTGGATTTCCTTATGCTTTTTACGTAGTATAGCAAGTCTGTTTTGTGTTTTATATAAAAGGAGGGTATTGTTGAAAAATTATAGGGGAAAAGAAAGAATAGTACTGCTTGTGAAAAGCAATACTATTAAATAGTTATTTACCAGCTGCAACGCGGTCTTTAAGACCTTTACCTGCTTTAAACTTAGGAACCATTTTATCTTGAGTCGTATAAGTCTTATCTGTACCTGGAACTTTACCGGTTTTACCTTTTTGAAGTACTGCTGCAAAACTACCAAAACCAACGAGAGAAACATCTTCCCCTTTTACTAAGGCCTCGATTACTGCTTCAGTAAAAGCTTTAATAGCATTTTCAGCTTCAACTTTGGTTTTGTAGTTTCCGTGTTCTTGTACTAACTCAACGAATTGTGCTTTATTCATAAATTTACCCTTGGATTAAGATTTGCCCTGAAATAATTCAGCTACAGATACTTTATAGTTTATTTGCTTAAATTTTTCTTCTTTTTGGTATATTTAAGCAGAAAATCTGAAAATTTTGTTTCTTTTAGTCCCGATTTAGCCTGTTTTAAGAGCTTTTTGAAATTTAGAGTCGTTTCATGAGTCATAATTAAAGCTGATAAATCTTTGATTTTTTTGTATTTATTTGTTGATGTATGTATAGATAAAAACACATCCTCAAGACCATCTCTCTCATTTTTAGTCAGTATCCCCATTCTGTTACTCCTCTAATCTGTTGATTTTTCTTACAGCCCTGATGATTTCATCATCATCCAATTTACCTAACATTTTTATAACAGTTGCCGCTGCCTGAGGTTTGGCACGTCCCAGTTTCCAGTCTTGATATGTACGCATAGAAATCCCCAGACTTTTAGCCATATCTTTAAGGGAAATCTTTTTCCCATTGTATTGAGACTCTATTGAGTTATGTAGGATGTTAAATAAATCATTTATTTGCATAAAAAATATTATACGGAATAAATACTTAAATATACATTTTTTATAATATAAATTGATAATTATCGTATGCTATATATTTAATTATGTGTATAATATAAGTTAAATATAATAAAATCATGTATTATTTGTATTTTACATACGGTTTTCCGTATATAAAAGCATGAAATTGTTTGAGAATAAAAAAGAAAAAGAAAATATATTAGTTTTTTTCGATAACTATGGATTTTGCGACAGGATGAAGGGTGATGATGTTCTCCTGTATTTCAAGATAAAACGGAGGATAGGATTTTGCATCTGTTTTGTAGGCTATTTCATGAGAATTGTCTATGGTAAAAACAATCTTGTTTAAACCTTTGAAAGGCTCCTTGACAGTAATTTTTGCATTTTTATAGGAGTTGTGTATAGCCTCTTTTTCTTTTTTAAGGCGTGCTATCTCTTTTTCCAACTCTTCAACTTTACCTAAGCTGTGTCTTTTCGCTCCCTCTAATTTATATCTGAGTTCTTTGATGTCTTTGTCTATAAATTGCAGTTTGCTTTGCAGCACTGGGACATCGCGATAGTTTATTTTAAAGAGATTGTCTTCACCGGATACAAGACGGACGGTAATAGAGTTCGAAGCATAGACTTTTAGATTGTTTTTCAGATGTTTAATGGTAACATCCTGTGCGTAAACAGCACCCCCTATCGAAGACTCAATTTCTACAGTGGTTGCGTGTACCACGCCACCCTCAAGCAGAGAAATTTTCCCCTCATGGCATCGTAATGTACCTTTATGTCTGTTAATGCTTGCATATTTTGCATACTGGAGTGAGTCTTGGTGGGTAGCTCCCTCAATTTCAAGGGTTAGCGCTTCAAGACGGCTTTTCGCTCCTACAAAACCGTTTACATGTATTCTTTGGGAAACAAGTGTAACCCCTTCTTTGATGGTGTCGCGTGCGGTATCATGCTGCGTTGCCACTATTTCAATATTATTGTCTTCGAGGTCTTCTACAAGATCTTTATGTTTTGTGATTTCGCTGACTTTTATGCGATTGTCAACAAGAAGTTCTTTGCCGTCATAATGCACATATCCGCGTATCTTGCTTATGTATTTTTTTGATGTTGCATTTTCCTGTATTGCAATAGATTTTTCGTCAACATGTGCCTGCAGGTCATCCATGTTGTTGGTAAAATTTGCGTCTATATATTCACCAAAAGCATTGAGCCCGTTTTGTCCGTATACAGGTTTTTTATACTCAACAAGAAGTTCGTTTTCATCGACTTCAATAACTTCACCTGTATGTTCTTTTTCTTTAAACCAAAAAATAAGTTTACTCGGACGAGTGAGAATAGGCTCTATTCCTTCAAACAGAGGGATTTTGACACGTTTGACAAATTTGCCGGCATAGAGGTATTTCACTAAAATTTTCAGGGATTTTTTCATCTCTTCATCAAAAATGTTTACAAGTATTTTATGATATGCTTTGATTTTATTGCATTCTCTAAAGAGTATTTTTAACAGTGCTACAGGCTGATGTGATTTATAGGGAATTTTTGAATCCGGCGACAGTATCAAAAAAGGATGTGTGAAAAATTTTGAAAAATTTACAGTATATTCAAGTTCAAGATCTCTTTTTTCTTTTTTCATAAGGGTAATGGTATAGAGTTGATGAAACTCCACATACTCATTGAGTATTTTTTCTTTGTCTTTGTATTTTTCCTGTATCTTTTTGCTGTAGAGTTCAAAAGAAGCGTTGGCACTGCTCTTTATATAGGTCTCTGTTTTGTTTATAACAAAGTCGCATTCTGCGGGGAGAATAAAATTGTCTTGTGCAAATGTTTGTAATGCTTCTTTAATATGACGGGTTTTTATAATTTTAGGTTCTATTTTTTTTGGCATTCATTAATACTCTAACAAATCACTGTAATCATACTTCGCAAAATCGAGGTACAGTTTGCCGTTTTGTTTAATGACTCTTATATCACTGTCATACACGGCCAAAAATCTTTTTTTGATGATTTTTCTCTGGTAGGGTTCCAAATCAAGTGTTTTCAAATAGCTTTTTAGCTCAACAATTTGGTTCTCTTTTTCCACCTCTATGGCTTTTTGTGTCTGTGGCAAAGGTTCGACATCATGCACAGTGTTGCTGTTTTGGGCAAGAAGTTTTGTGTTGAGCAGTTCCAAAACCTGCTTTAACTGCTCGTCTTTTGTGGCATAAACTCTTTCTATTTTACTCATCTCATCACGGAGCATCTGTTCTTTGTCATTGATGAGTTTGTCTATTTTTTCTTCGAGTTGGACAATTTTTGCTTTGAGTTGCAGGTTTTCTTTTTGGTACAATGATAAAACCATGGCAACAGTTGTCCGTGGTTTTGCCGGTGCTGTGTTTTGCTGAGGTCTTTGTTGCGGTTGTGGTGAAACTTCATCAGGAACAATTATGTAAACAGTGTCATCTTCAACGATATAATTTAACTTTTTACTGCGAAGTTTTGAACTGATCATCTCTTTTGACATTTTAAATTTTTTTGAATATTCATCGAGTGTAAGTTTCATATACTGTCCTTTCTTAAACACCGGGTGTTAAAATTTATAAATTGGAGGAATAATTATACCTGATTTTCTCAGCCATACACGGTATCCTTTTTTTTCATTGCCATGCTTGTCCTCAAAAGCAAAGAGGGTGGACTTTTTAAATTCCCTTTCCTGAAGGAGTCGGTTGTACTCTTGATGCACAGTGATGAAACGTTTAAAATTGTAATATGCTTCATCAGAGATCATTACAGTTGAAATACTGAAGTCTTTAATTTCTAAGTATCGGGCACAGTCATTGAGTCCGGTTCCTATAAAATTTTGATGCTCTAAAATGTCTGTAAATTTATTGATTTTCCCTGTATGCACTGCTATGCGCAAGCCTTGAAAATAGGAGAATTTCTTTGAAAGCTGCTCCGAAAAATGATGAAAACTCAGCCCTAAAATTGTTCCGTATCCTCTGAACTTTGGTGTGAGTATGCAGTAAAATCCGTCTCCTGTCGGGATATAACCCAATATAAGTTCTTCCACAGGAAGTTTTGCACTTTCAAGCAGACGTTGTATGATTTTTTTGTAACTGCGTGTCAAAAAATTGATGATTTCAAACTGCTGTTGTATAGTAAGCATTGAAAAATTAATGATATCTATTAAAACTATGTCAGTATTGATTTCTGCGCGAGCACTCATCTTTAATATCCTTTAATAGTATGATTTTAGCATAAAGTTCTTTTAAATGAACTATATATTATAATTGTAAAATTAAATTTTTTAGGGAATTATTATGAGTAATGGTGTATTGGATATTGTTAAACCCGGGGTCCTTTTTGGTGATGATGTTTTAAAAGTCTATGAATATGCAAAAGAAAATGGTTTTGCCATACCTGCTGTCAATGTTGTAAATACTGACTCTGTCAACGGTGTACTGGAAGCTGCTGCAAAAGCGAATTCTCCTGTGATTATACAGTTTAGTAACGGGGGCGCTTCTTATTATGCAGGCAAAGGTTTAAGCAATGATGGTGAAAAAGCTGCAATTATCGGTGCAGTAGCCGGTGCGATTCATACACATATGATGGCAGAGGCATATGGTGTTGCAGTGATTTTACATACTGACCATGCTTCAAAAAAACTGCTTCCGTGGATTAATGCTCTGCTTGAAGCAGGGGAGAG
>JALSKR010000002.1 GCA_026988735.1 Sulfurimonas sp. | reverse complement strand
ATGAAACTCTATGTGGATGAGAGACTTTCGCGTGAAGAAGTCATACAAAAGGGTGTTGATGAAAAGATGTTGGATATGATAATAAAAAGAATTTTTAGAAATCATTTCAAAAGAAAGATGCCTGTGATTGCAAAGCTGACTTCAAGAACATTGAATCATGACTTTAATTATCCACGCGATATTGGATTATAAAATTTAGGAGTAAAAAATGAAAAATGAAAAACTGAGTATCCCTTTTAGTAAATATGAAAGTTCCCGTGCGGCACACTCTAATGTGAGTGATGTGCTTGATGGCGAAGATTTGTATCAGGTACCAAAACTTGAAGAAGAGTTTCGCGAGTATGTCGGATCAGAGTATGCTCTTGCTACATCGCACGGAACATCAGCACTGCACCTTGCCATGCTTGCACTTGACTTAAAACGTGGTGACAAAGTAATTTGCAGTGTAAATGCGCACCCGAGTGTACCGGAGGTTGTTCGTCATTTTGATGCTGAGCCCATTTTTATTGATATAGCTGAAGATTCTTATAATATTGATCTCAATAAACTAGAAAATTATTTGGAAGAAAACAAATCCAAAAAGCTCAAAGCAGTTATTATAACGCATATTGGCGGAATGACTGTAGATTTGGACAGGGTCTACTCTATGACATCCATATATGATGTCAAAATTGTTGAAGATGCGAGTGATGCTTTGGGTGCTACATACAAGGGCGTAAAAATAGGTGCAACAGGTGCAGATATAGTCTGTTTCAATTTTTCTCCGCATTTAAAAAAAAATATCTGTAATGGCGGAATGCTTGTGACAAATGATGAAGATATCATGCAAAGAGCAAGATTGCTGGCAAATCATGCCATGGTACGCAATGAAAATGCTTTGGAGTATATTTATGATGTTGTAGATATTGGAAATGATTATGCACTGAGCCATTTAAATGCAGCCTATATCAGAGCGCAGGTAAAAGAACAGGATGCAAACATTGCAAGACAAAAAGAGATTGCCAAAATGTACAGTGAAGGACTCGAAGGGGTAGATCATATTATTACTCCGGATATGAGTAATGAAGAGAATCCTTTTTCTCTTTATATAGTAAAAATAGACAAAAACCGCGATTCTTTTGCTGTAGCACTCAAAGAAGAGGGCATCGGGGCTGGATTGCATTATATTCCGCTTCATCTTTTATCGTATTATAAAAGCAAATATGCTTTACGTGTTAATGATTTTCCAAGAGCGCTGCGTTCATTCCAACAGGTACTTTCTTTGCCGATTTATGCAAGTATGACTGATGAAGAGGTACAAATTGTTATAAGTAAAATCAAAAAAATAGCAAAAACGAGAGTGTAATTGAAAAAAACGCTCATTTTTTGGGTTGAAGAGTATTTCTACAGCCCAACTTCTTTACAAAAACTTCTCTCTTATCTGCTTCTTCCCTTGAGTTGGCTCTATTGCTTTATTATGTATGTTCGATATAAATTACAAACACCAGAGGATTTTGCTATAACCATCATAAGTGTCGGTAATTTAACTGTCGGCGGCAGTGGAAAAACACCACTTGTCACGGCTTTGGCACAAAACTATGCAAAACCGGCAATTATTCTTCGTGGCTATGGACGCTCATCCAAAGGGTTGATTGTTGTCAAAGAGGGTAATGAAATTTTATGTGATGTTAAAAGCAGTGGGGATGAAGCGATGATATATGCCAAAAAGCTTCCAAATGCTACAGTTATAGTCTCTGAAGAGAGAAAAATAGCCATACAAAAAGCAAAAGAACTGGGCTGTGAAATAATTTTTTTGGATGATGCCTACTCCAAACATAATATCAAAAAACAGGATATTCTGATAGATATAGAGACCAAAAACAACTTTTGTCTGCCCTGTGGTCCATATCGTGAAAGAGTATGGAAAGGTAAAAATGCTTTACATGTAAAAGAGGATCAAGACTTTTTTAGAGAAGTGAGCGTGAGAGATCCAAGGCAGAAAATGAGCCTTGTCACCGCCATTGCCCGGCCGCAGCGGCTTGATAAATATCTTCCTGATGTCATTGCGAAGCATTATTTTGAAGACCATCACAGTTTTACAAAAGAAGAACTTGAAGAAATTCTCAGGCGTGACAAGAGTGAGAGCCTTTTGGTGACCTTTAAAGATTATGTAAAAATTGAGCACTTCGGACTGCCTCTTTCACTGCTTGACTTGGAGGTAAAAGTAAAAGAAGATGTACTTATACCAATCCCCATTAAAGAAACGATATTTAAACAATAGTATTGCATTATAGTGCAAGGCGAAATCCCGCAGGGGCTACTGGTAGCCTCAAGGGTTTATAACGAAGCAATATGATGCAATACTATTGCCCGAAGGGTTAAAAATAAGCTATCATCTACTGCGTTAGACTATTTTGAAGCTACCAGTAGCTCCTGCAACAGTCTGCCTTGTAGCTAATAGTTTATTTTTAATTTAAATTTCGTTTCTTTAATGGGGATTGGTATTAGTGCGTTTGTTTAGAAATGATTCTTTGTTTGAAGTATCGCAGTAGGTACTCTGTCGTAAAAGCCAAAGCAAAAGTAACTATAAGGTAGTATGCAATCTCAGGCATGGTTTTATAGGTAGAATAGAGTGTAATTCCAGCAACCCCAAACATAGAAAAAATTGCCAGAACAACAAGATATTTTTTTGCGCCACTCTCCTGCAGAAGATTTAAGTGTGCAACATGTGTACTGCCCTGAACGATGAGCATGACTATAGCGGCAACAGTTGTGATTTGTGCCAGATTAAAAAAGAGTATCATCGGTATAATTAAAAGCGCACTGATAATGAGTCCCTCGAAAGACTGGTAGATATTATATTTGTATATTTCAGGAAGATTTCCCTCTTTTGCCATTGTGTATCCTATGTCAGTCACAGCATAGAGTGTTGCATTAATCGCTGAGGCTGTTGCCAGGAGTGCCGTGGCAGCCATAATCTTAAATCCCCATTCACCAAAGATGGGCTTTGCCGCTTCAGCCAGGGCATAGTCCTTTGCCTGAATGATTTTATCAAGCGGAAGGTTTCCTAAAACAGCAATACTTGTAAGTATGTATAAAGCCGCTACAATGAGCAAGGCGACAAACATAGAACGCATCATGGTCACTTTCGGATTATCCATATCCTCCACAGAGTTTGTAATAACGCTAAAACCCTGATAGGCAAAAAATGTAATACCGATGGCAAAAACCATACCGCTGAGAGGAGGCATGTCCGCTACACTTAAAAGCTGAGGCTGTATTGTAAAAAGTGCCGCAAATGCAAAGGTAACAAGAACTCCGAGTTTTATGATGACAATGATATTTTCCGCCTTTGCAACAAAAACTGCACCGACAAGGTTTATAAGCGTGAAAAAGGCGATAATACCTATGGCAAATATATTGATCCAGGTTGTATCACCATGGAGCATAAATGTTGCACTGTAGGTTCCAAATGATTTTGCAACGGCTGCAATGGCAATGAGCTGGGAAAAATAAAACATGACACCCATAGAACCGGAAAAAATATTTTCGCCAAATCCCTGTACCAAATACTCGACTATTCCGCCGCGTGACTGGTAGCGTACTGCCAACTTTGCCAGAGAATAGCCACTTAAAAGTGCTATAATTCCGCCAAAAACAAAAGAGAGCCAGACAATATTTCCAGCCATAGCACCAGCTTGGCCGATAACTATAAAAATTCCGGCTCCTACCATCGAACCAATGCCTAAAAAGACAGCGCTCCAGAGTCCAAATGCTTTTTGTTTTTGCATTTTACTGATTCATTTTTTTAAATATTGAGCCTGTTATAAGAAGGGCAAAGCCATCAAAGAAAAGACTAAAACCTACTAATAAGCCTATGAGATAGGTTGATGTAAACGGCCAACCTACTATAAATAAAATTCCAATTAACATAGAAAAAATTGCATTGAAAAGCCACCAGATCCAACCACTTGCCGGACGCATATTCATCGCAAGTGAAAAACTTGCAAATGAGTCCATAAAAAAGTATATTGCAAGAAGCAGACCAACTGTTCCTATCCCTGTCATAGGATAAAAAATCATTAATGCCCCGATGCCGATTAGGATAAAACTTTTAAGCCATCCAAGAAAATCACTTTTATCGCTGATATAGGTAAAATAGCCAGCCATAAATCCACTAAACATCATAAGCCATGCAACAAAAGTTACAGTAGCCAATGTCATAAACACAGGGTATATGATACCCACAATACCAAGAATAATAAAAATTACACCTGTAACTTTTGAATACTTGCTAAATTTGTCAAACAGATTCTCATCTATAGGATACTTCCACATTTTGTTTCCTTTTTGAAATATTTGCAAAGATTGTAACATAGTTATGATACAAGAAGAGTTACTTAAGTAGCATTAAGGGCACATCTAAAAACCCTGATATATCTCAAAGCCAAAAAAGAGGAGTGAGATTGTGTAAAACTTTTCTTGAAGCATAGCCGTAGCTACGGTGATAGAAAATTTTGTGCAAGATTGCTTCTCTTTTTGGCTCCCGTAGGGCATTATAGCAAAAGCACTACTGCTTCGTTAAAACCACTTAAAGCTACAAGTAGCTCCTGCGTAGTTTTGCCTTGCATTAGTACTTTTGCTATAATGTTGAGATACATCAGGGTTTTTAGATGTGCCCTTAATAGAAGATTGGATAGAATAGCAAAATTATTTTGCATAAAGGATAGAAATATTGCAGGCAAAAGTTGAAACAGTAAAAACACTCCTTGATGCACTTCCGTTTATTCGTGAGTTTAGAAAAGAGATTGTTGTTATAAAATATGGCGGTTCGGCACAGACATCCCCGGCGTTAAAAGAAAAATTTGCAGAAGATATTTTGCTTATGTATCTAGTAGGTATCAAACCTGTTATCGTACATGGGGGTGGAAAAAAGATTACAGATATGCTTGAAGCACTTAAAATTGAGACAGAGTTTATAGACGGACAGCGCGTGACTACAAAAGAGACGATGCGGATTGTGGAGATGATACTCAGTGGTGAAATCAACAAAGAGATAGTCTCTTTACTGAATTCCCATGATGCAAAAGCAATAGGTATCAGTGGAAAAGATGCGCATTTTATTCGTGCAAGGGCAAAAGACTTTAGTAAGTGGGGATTAACGGGCAATATCACAAATGTCAAAGCAGATGTTGTTTTAAATCTCATCAAAGAGGGTTTTATTCCTGTTATAGCCCCTATTGCAGCGGGTGAAGAGATGGGACATCCCGGATACAACATCAATGCCGATCTGTGTGCTTCTTATGTTGCAAAAGCCATTGGTGCAAACAAAATAATTTTTTTGACAGATACCCCGGGTGTCTTAAACAAAGAGAAACAACTCCTTGCAACCTTGACAAAAGATGAAGTAAAAGTGCTGAAAGAAAACGGAACAATTCACGGCGGTATGGTACCAAAAGTTGATGCCTGTCTCGAAGCGATAGACGGTGGTGTACACAAAGCGCATATTATTGACGGGCGACTTGAACACTCTATGCTTTTAGAGTTGTTTACATCTGAGGGTGTAGGTACCCAAATAGTAAAATAAGAAAGGATTAGGTATGAGTTACAGCGCGTTATTTGAAGATGAAGATGATATCTTTGGAGGTTCTCCAAGATCAAAGTTTATGGATGTTGTTTTTAATGCCAACAATGATATAGTAAGACAAGAGCTTGAAAAGTTTGTCGAAAAAGTTGCTGCAATGGAATTGATGCTTCAGGAGCAGGTCGGTGATGATATTGATACGGTAGTTGCACGATATAAAGCAAGTCATCTTGATGAGGTTGCAACCAAAACAAAAAGTATTTATATAGAACTGATGGGTAATATTCTTTCTCAGAGCGAATAACAGTTGAAAAGTGTTTTACAGTTTTTCCTGAGAGTCTTGTTTCTTTGCAGTGCTGTTCTTTTTGCAGGTGATTTGCAGGATGTGCAGGAAATTTCATTGAAAAAGGATGAGCCAAAGAAAATTCTTGTAAAATACGATAACAAAACAAGACTTTTTACATTTAGATGGACTTTGTACACGAATGAAGGTTTGGTGATTTTGCGTTCATATGATAAGTATGTAGCGCAAAATATACTTTACCTGAATCATAAAAATCAAAGTTTTCGGGTCAAACTAAAAACTCCTGGAGCAGATTTTTACAATGTACCCTACATACTGGTTAAATTTAAAGAGTTTGATGTAAAAAAAAATATTGCAAAATTTGAGCTTTATCTTTCTGATGATAAAGAGCAAATAAGATTAGAAATAGCAAAAAATAAACAAAAGACGAGATAAATGCAAAGAGTAGAAGCGCAAATAAAAAGATTGATACAAGAGTGTGATTATGATGAGGTGACCCGTCTGTTTGCAATGCTGCAGGGCGGAAAGAGACTTCGGGCAAAGCTTATTCTTAAAATTGCTCCAAAACATAAGGACGCTCCTCTTTTAGCCGCCATAGTGGAACTGATTCATGCTGCCTCACTTTTACATGATGATGTTATTGATGATGCTATGACAAGACGCGGAGTAGCATCGGTAAATGCAACGGACGGAAGCAAAACAGCTGTCATGCTCGGAGATATTTTATATTCAAAAGCATTTACGGAACTTGTTGCCTTTGACAAAGAAGTAGCACAGACAATTGCTTCATCGGTTACGGCTCTTTCCAAGGGCGAAATGATGGATGTCAAGATGGCAGAAAGTTTTAACAGTGATGAAAAACGTTATCTTGATATGCTTTATCTCAAAACCGCTACACTGATTGAAGCAGCTGCAAAAGCGAGTGCTCTGCTGGCGGGAAAAGATGCAGACAAGTATGCTTTGTACGGACGTAATTTAGGACTCTCATTTCAAATTATAGATGATATTCTTGATATTACAGCAGACGAAGCAACACTTGGAAAACCTGCGATGAATGATTATGTAGAAGGGAAATGTACTTTGCCGTACATTTATCTTTACAAGGCACTTGAAGCAAAAGATCAACAAAAGCTTCTATCTCTGCATGCGAAAAAACCTACACAAGAAGAACTCTTATGGATGAAACAGAAGATGCAAGAACACAAAACGATAGAAAAATCTTTTGAACTGGCACAGAAACTCTCAAACGAGGCGAAGCTTGCTTTGCATGAAGATGAAGATTTGGTTGCCATTTTAGATACTATGATACAGAGAAGTTACTGATGCATTATTTAATTGTAAGTCTTTCACATAAAAACAGTAATTTGGAATTGAGAGAAAAATTCACCTATACGGATGAAGAGAAAGAAGCCTGCCTGCAAAGACTTCTCAAATCGCCTAATATCAGTGAAGCTGTCATGCTGGCTACATGTAACCGTATGGAGCTATATGTATGCTGCAGTGACATTGAAGAAGCAACGGAACATATGATGAAGTTGCTGGCATTCAAAGGTGGTTTGTCAGAAGATATTTTACGAAAAACCGCTGAAATAGTTGATGACAGTAGTGCAATTCATCATCTTTTTGCGGTTGCAAGTTCTATTGACTCTATGGTAGTTGGTGAGACACAGATTGCCGGACAGTTAAAAGATGCTTTTAAATTTTCTCATGAACGCGGTTATTCGGATAAGAAAATGTCACGAGCGCTTTCGCATGCGTTTAAATGTGCTGCAAAGGTGAGAAATTTAACTGATATATCATCAAAACCGGTTTCTGTGGCTTCTGTAGCAATAAAACAGATTAAAGAAAAAGTAGATAATTTAAACGAAAAAAAAGCACTCGTTATCGGTGTGGGTGAAATGAGTGAAATCTGCGCAAAACACCTTGTATCGGACGGGGTGGAGACATATATCGCAAACAGAACAAAGCAAAAAGCCAAGACTTTGGCACAGGAATGCAATGCTAAAGTATATGAATTTGGTGATTTGGATAAAGCGGTGAATGAATTTGATATTATATTCACAGCAACAGGTGCAACGTATCCTATTATTACCAACGAACTTATAGAAGATGTGGATTTTGAGAGATTCTGGTTTGATTTGGCTGTTCCAAGAGATATTGATATAAAAAACAGAAAAAATATTTCTCTTTTTGTGGTGGATGATATAAAAGATATTGTAGATGCAAACAAGGCACAAAGAGAACAGTATGTAAGACAGGCGCACGGAATTGTAGGACGAAGTGTTGTGGAATTTTATGAGTGGCTTGATACACTCAATGTGGAACCTATTATAAAAGAAATTTATAAAAAAGCTGAAAAAGCTGCACAGGAAGAGACACAACGTGCGGTTAAAAAAGGTTTTCTGCCTCAAGAATATGAACAGCAGGCGCAAAAAATGGCGCATCAGGCAATCAAAAGATTTTTGCATGATATGACAAAAAAAATGCGTGCAGCCTCGCATGAAGCCAAAAGTGATTCTGTCACCGGAGCAATGCAGTATATTCTTAATGATGAGAATGACAATATTCCAGACCAATACAAACACCATTTAAAAAAGGATTAAAATTTGAGAAGAAGTAAAGCTTTTATACCGACAACCAAAGAGGCACCATCAGATGCTACACTTCCGAGTCATATATTTTTATCTCGTGCAGGATTTATTACACAGGTTGCTGCAGGTTTGTATAATTATCTGCCATTGGCAAAAAGAGTGATTAAAAAAATAGAAAATATCATCAATGAAGAGATGACAAAAGTGGGTGCCCAGGAGGTGGAACTCTCTTTTGTAACACCCGCAGAGTTGTGGCAGGAGAGTGGAAGAATAGAAAAGTTTGGTAAAGAACTGCTTCGTTTTCACGACAGAAAAAACAACCTTTTCGTACTTGGACCTACACATGAAGAGATGATGGTTGATGTTGTCCGTAACCGTGTGACATCCTATAAGAATCTGCCATTAAACCTGTATCAGATTAAGACAAAATTCCGAGATGAGGCGCGTCCCCGTTTTGGGCTGATGCGTGGTCGTGAGTTTATTATGCAGGATGCCTACTCTTTTCATGCTACAACAGAGGATTTGGATCGAGAATTTGATGCAATGGAAGCAGCATACAAAAAGATACTTACCCGTATGGGACTTGATTTTAGAGTTGTAGAGGCTGACAGCGGTGCCATCGGTGGGAACGGCTCCAAAGAACTGATGGTTTTGGCTGAGAGCGGTGAAGACACAATTGCTGTTTGTTCAAAATGTGAATACGGTGCCAATATAGAAGCCGCTTCAAGAAGTAAACGTTCAAATATTCCTGAAGCTCCTGAAGCTTCTTTTAATAAATTTAAAACACCCGATGTTAAAACAATAGATGAACTCGCGGAGTTTTTTAAGATAGACCCATACTACACAGTAAAATGTGTTGCAAAAAAAGTTGTTTACGAAGATGCAAGTGAGATTGTCCTTTTCTTTGTAAGAGGGTGTGATAACCTCCAGGAAGTAAAAGCACTCAATGCAACAGAAGCGCTTGATGTTGTAGATGTGACAGAAGAAGAGCTCAAAGAAACAGGGCTGGTTCCTGGCTTTATAGGACCGCTTGATCAGGATAAGGCAAAACATGTCATTGACAGTGATTTAAAAAATGCCACAAATTTAATCTGCGGGGCGAATGAAGCAGATTATCACTTTATAGGTGTAGATTTGTCTGTGTTGAGTGATGTTGCTTATTTTGCAGATATAGCAGAGGTAAACGAGGGTGATATCTGCCCTCATTGTGAAAAGGGAACACTTTCATTTACAAAGGGAATTGAAGTAGGGCATATTTTTAAACTTGGAACTACTTACTCAAAAGCTTTGAAAGCCGAATTTTTGGATGAAAACGGAAAAGCGCAGCTTTTTATTATGGGAACATACGGAATGGGTGTTTCGCGTCTTGTTGCAGCAGTCATTGAACAGCACCATGATGAGTATGGCTGTATCTGGACAAAAGCAACTGCACCTTATATGGTAAATATTATGATTAGTAACATCAAAGATGAGGCGCAGGTGCAAGCAGGCGAAGAGCTTTACAGGCAATTGCAAGATGCAAATGTGGAAGTAATACTCGATGACAGAAAAGAGCGTTTTGGATTTAAAATGAAAGATGCGGAACTTATCGGGTTCCCGTATACGATTGTTATCGGAAAAGAGTTGCAAAATGGACATGTACAGATTTTTGACAGAGCAACAAAAGAAAAAACAGATATCAAGAGTGAAGATATATTTGATAAAATTATGGAACTGATTTAAATGCTTTACTTTTTAGTCTATCTTTTTTTGGAAGTGCTTGTTTCTGTACAGATTTCCTCCGCAATAGGAGGACTTGCCACTTTTTTTGAGATTCTCTTTACTGCATTTGTAGGTATATCTATTTTAGTGAATTTTAGAAAAAGCTTAATTGAAAACATGACAGCAGTTTCTTATAACTGTATTGATTTGGAACAGTTTCAAAAATTAAATCTTTTTACCCTGATTGGTGCCATACTGCTGATTATTCCCGGATTTTTAACAGACATATTAGGTATACTCATGCAGTTTGGTGTTTTTACGAGTATGATTGTTAACCGTTATAATGTAAAATCAGGAAAATGTAATTCTTCTTTTGAAGAACAAAATAATATAACAAAGGATTCAGATGTCATTGATGTTGAAATTATTGAGCACGACTCTACTCTTAAGTAGTTTTCTTTATGCCAGTACAGCAAGTGAAAAAATAGAAGATTTTTTAGAAGATAAGTTTAGTGAAAATCCTAGACTCAAATCGGTAGATGTAAAAGTAGAGGATGTTACACCACTCAAACAGCTGCCAAAATGGAATGCCTATATCGTTAATGTGAAAGCTGTTTTGAAAAACAAGCAAAAGCAGGTCATTCGCCAAAAAATGATTTGGTTTTCAAACGGACAGATGATTACAAAAGATTTGACAGATATAAATACAGGAGAAAGCCTTGTTGACAAGGTAAAACCGACAGTAAAGACCAAGCATTATACAAAAGAAAATTTGATTTACGGCAATGCCAATGCGAAACATAAAATAGTCATTTTTTCAGATCCACTGTGCCCTTTTTGTAGAGGGTTTGTGCCAGGTGCCATAAAAGATATGAAAAAAGAACCCCAAAAATTTGCAATATATTACTATCATTTTCCACTGGAAAGAATTCACCCGGCTTCAGTAACTTTAGTAAAGGCTGCTATTGCCGCAGAACATAAAGGTGTAAAAGATGTCGTATTAAAACTTTATAATGTTTCAATCAATCCAAGAGAAAAAAATGTCAAAAAAATTCTTGAAGCGTTTAATAAAGCAGAGGGGACAGATATAACACCGGAAGATATTAAATCTGCAAGTGTGATCAAACAGTTTAATCATGACAGACTTGTCGCAAATGATTTGATGGTCGGAGGAACGCCGACTGTTTATTTTGACGGTTCAATAGACAATACAAAGAAAAAATACCTAAAAGTGAAGTAATGCAAAAATTAACAATAGCAACACGCGTTTCAGACCTGGCACTTTGGCAGGCCTATCATATCAAGGAAAGAGTTGAAGCAGGTTTTCCTGAAATAGAAGTAGTGCTTAATAAAATAGTAAGTAACGGGGACAAAGTTTTGGACAAACCTTTGGCTCTCATTGGTGGAAAAGGGCATTTTACCAAAGAGCTTGAAGATGAGATGCTGGCTGGCAATGCCGAACTTGCTGTACACAGTTTAAAAGATGTACCGACATATATTCCTGATGGTTTGGAACTTGCAGCTGTGACGCAACGTCAGGACCAAAGTGATGTTTTTTTATCTCATACTTATAAAACACTTGAAGATTTGCCGGAGGGTGCAGTCGTTGGGACAACAAGTCTGCGACGTAGAATGCAGCTTTTGCAAAAAAGACCTGATTTACATGTAAAAGATTTGCGGGGGAATGTGAATACACGTTTGAGAAAATTGCAAGAAGGGCAGTATGATGCAATTATTTTGGCATGGATAGGACTTAACAGACTCGATTTGCTCAAAGACATTCCCTATACCCAAAAACTCTCTCTTGATATGATGATTCCACCTATGGGGCAGGCTGCCTTAGGGATTGAAATTGTAACAGGTAATGAAAAGGTAAGAGAAATCGCACAAAGTCTCAATGATGAAAATACCTTTACATGTACACAGATTGAGAGAGACTTTATATCGAAAATCGGAGCTGGATGTTCTGCTCCTGTTGCCTGTAATGCTGTTATTGACAGGGACAGTATTGTTTTTAGAGTGATGTTGGGTTTTCCAAACGGAACACATATTATGCAGGAAAAAGTTATAACAAGTAAAGAAAAAAGTAAAGATTTAGGCAAAGAACTTGCTCAGAAAATGATAGACAAAGGCGCACTGGATTTATTAAAAGAGGCAGAAAAAACGGCCTTTAAAGATGAAATGCCACAAAGATTGTAAAGTATAAAAACTCAAAAATTATTTTTGAGTCTTTATACTATAACATGCCCTACAAATTTACTCATATTGTCTAAGATATCTCCACCTTTTCTAAAACTCAGTCCACAGGCTTCATAGGCAAAGAAAATACCTGCCTGATATTTGTTTCCATGAACATCTTTTGGAAATTCTACATACTCTTGATAGATTTTTTTATGATTTGCATAGGGACCGTCAGTTTGAATGCTGATACTTCCGTCTGCTTCTATAATCTTTGTATTGGCACCTTCGCGTCCAAAAACAGGTTTTTCAACCTGTTTGATGCCTTTGAGTGGTTCAAAAGAAGTTTTAAGCAGGTAAGGTGAATCCGGAAACAGTTCATATAAAATTGCCATCATACCTTTTGACTGGAAGAGTAAAGTGTAGGCAGGATTTAAAATAATGGCTTTCTGGTTTTGGATGATATTTGTAAGTGTTGTAGCGAGTTCCGGTTCATCAACTGCAATATCTTCCCACGGATATAGCTTAAACCAGTACTCATAATTTATATCATCACTGTCATAAATGCCATCTTCATCAAAACGGACATTCTGTAAAAACTCAAACTTTGTAACAAATCCGGCATCGGTTGCCATTTGCTGGAGGAGTTTTGTAGTAGCTTCTTCTTCATCATTGCCTTCAACAGAGGAAAAAAGTATTTTCCAGCCGTCATAGAATTCTTCAAATTTGTCTGTATCATCAAAGAGTGTAATCAGTCTTTTAAAGTTGTTACTGATGGCCTCATAAACATTGTTAAACTGACGCTCTTCATCCATATCATTGGATTTTAAAATTGCCCATTGTAAAAGTGCAGTCTCAAAAAGTGCAGTAGGGGTGTCGGCATTAAACTCTATAAGCTTAATATCCTCTCCGTCAATACCACCGGCCAAGTCGAAGCGACTGTAAATATGCCAATGGACATCGTTTTCCCAGCTTTTTTTGATCACTTCTATAAGATTGAAAGGAATGCCCAAATCAAAAAAGAGGTTGTTTTTTATGACATATTCGGCTGCTTCGACATACATATCATAAAGGGCATTGGCAGCCTCATAATAGGCCTCTGCTTCTTCTTGGGTGACTTCTACAAGTTCATCGCTGACATACTTGCTGCCGTCAGAATCAGTATGCCAGGTAAAGCCTATCTCTTCTAAAGTTTTATCGTCTATTGGACTCAGTTTTTGTGTTGTTATCATGCATCACCCTCCGAAAAATCCGCCGCTGCTTCTGCTGTAGCTTGAGCTTCTTGAAGTGCCGCCAAAGAAGCTTTTTCTACTGCTTGTTGATTTTCTAGCTGTTTTACCTGCTGCCGAACGGCTGTATGCACTTCTGTTGACACTTCTAGAATTTCTTGAAAAACTTTTGTTGTTCATCAGTGCATTGCCTATCATATTTCCGAGCAAACTTCCTGCGGCAACGGCTAATATTGTACCGGCAAGCCCCATACCTGCACTTCCTGCATTGTCTTGAAGCGTTTCGCTTGTACCATTTTCTACTTTTTGATACTCCTGTGCAGCTAAAGCTTTCATCTCTTCTTCATTCATAAAACGCTCTGTTACTCTGCCAAACTCGTCGCGTTCTCTGATGATTGCACGAGACGGACCTTGTGTCGGCATCTCTTCAACAACTTTATATTTCCCGTTTGGCTGTTGTTCTATGACCAAAAATTTATTTTGTGCTTCTTGTTGTTTTTGCTCACACCCTGTAAGTGTACTCATCATGAAAATACCGGCAGTTCCTAAGACAACACCACTGGCAATGGAAGATATATGTTTCATTTTAATATTGACCTTGAATTTTATTTTTGTCTAGAATTATAACTTTTTTTAGTTCATAATCGTAAAATGTTACAGTTTTTCTTCCATCATAGTAGAGATCACCATGATAAAAGAATTTGTCCGTTTTAAGTGTAATGTTTTTTTTCATAAGCATCATTTCTCCAACGGCTTTTCCTATAGGAGGAATAAGTGTTGCAAAAGAGAGAACAAAGAGAGAACCTATAACTATAAGGGCTGTTTTTGTGCTGGCATAGACTACCAAATAACCAAGAACTATAGAAAAAAACAGAAATAAAAAGAGGTTTTGATGATCGGCAAATAAGATATTGTAGTATACATGTACACCATAAAAATCTATGTAATGCAGTTTCACTCCCAATATAATGAAAAAATCCAATATAAATGTAAAAAACATACCACTTAGCAGTGCTTGAAACAGTTTACTCATCGTAACCTCTTTATTTTTTTATGGTTGACTTTATAGAGTTTTGAAGCCTGACCTTCAAACAGTCCTTTCTTGTCTTCGATTATTATATCAGCTTTTTGCTCACAAAAAGTTCTTGCAAAGTTTTTACCGCTTTCATTGGCAGATGTAGAGTATGTCCATTCCTTTTGTCTCAAACAGGCAGAGTTCACTACATCTGCTGCAACTCGAAAAGCATGGTCTTTTACTATAAAGGTTGTTTTTTTCAAGCGTCGTACTCTGTTTTTTTGGCTGTTTGGGACTCTTTTGTGCTCTTTTTTTAATGCGAGAAAGTTCTTGTAAACCACAATAAAAGGCTTGGTATTTGGACGTGATTTTACTGCACACAGTTTAGGAGCATCCTGTGACAAAAAACCGACAGTAGTGTCGGTTTGTGAGAGAAGAATATTTGTTTTTATACTAAAAAATCTTGCAGGGCTGTTGAGCTTGACCATTTTTCATCTTCCATTTCATCAAGAGCCAATATGAGCGCTCTCGCTGCACTGAGCGTTGTAAAGTAAGGTATACTTCTTTTAAGCACTTCTTGGCGAATAACAACAGCATCTTTTTTGGATGTGTTGTTGTCAGATGTATTAATTGCCATTGCTATTTCATCATTTTTCATGCTGTCTTCTATATTTGGACGGCCTTCTGAAATTTTTAAAACCACTTCACATGCTATGCCTGCTTCTTCTATGGCTTTTTGTGTTCCTTTTGTTGCAACAAGTTTAAAACCGTGTTCAATCAGGCCTTTTGCTATTTCAGGAGCATGTTTTTTATCTGTATCAACAAAAGAGAGGAAACATGTTCCACCTGTCGGAATATTGTTTCCTGCACTGAGTTGTGCTTTTGCAAAACTTACACCGAAGTTTTTACTGATACCCATTACTTCACCCGTAGATTTCATCTCAGGACTCAGTACCAAGTCAGCACCGTAGAGTTTATGGAAAGGGAAAACTGCTTCTTTGACAGATACATGTCCTTTGAGACGAGGGCGAAGCAGGCCGTTGTGTTCCTCAACTATTTCATATTTGTCATAGTATTCGAGTGAACTTCTTAAATCTTTGCCCATCATAACACGTGTGGCTACTTTTGCAAGAGGCATACCGGTTGCTTTTGAGACAAAAGGAACTGTACGTGAAGCACGGGGATTGACTTCGATTAGATAAATTTCATCCTGATAAATTGCATACTGTACATTCATCAGTCCGACAACGCCAAGGCCGAGTGCGATGACTTTTGTCTGCTGCTCAACTTTTTCTATCATCTCCTGTGTCAAATTCATCGGAGGCAGTGAACATGCCGAATCTCCGGAGTGTATGCCCGCCTCTTCGATGTGTTGCATAACAGAACCGATGTAAACATCTTTGCCGTCACATATACAATCAACATCAAGCTCAATCGCCTGATCCAGGAATTTGTCTATTAAAACAGGAGCCTCATTGGAGACAGAAATAGCCAAATCCATATACTGACGAAGTTCATCTTCTGAGTAGACAATACGCATTCCTCGACCGCCAAGAACAAAAGAGGGACGAACAAGCACAGGATAACCCAATCGCTCAGCTATAATGAATGATTCCTCTTTTGTTCGTGCCAAACCGTTTGCAGGTTGTTTGAGATTGTGTGCTTTGACAAAGTCACTAAACTGTTCTCTGTCTTCTGCCAAATCGATGACAGATGATGGTGTTCCTGAAATTTTTGCGCCGATTTTTGTTAAAGAGTCCGCAAGTTTGAGCGGAGTTTGCCCTCCAAAGTGAACAATAATCCCATCAGGATTTTCATTTTCTATCACTTCTCTTACATGTTCAAAATCTATCGGTTCAAAATAGAGTACATCGGATGTGTCATAGTCAGTAGAGACTGTTTCAGGATTACAGTTGTACATAATAGTCTCTATACCCATCTCTTTAAGTGCAAATGCAGCATGTACACAGCAGTAGTCAAACTCGATTCCCTGTCCTATACGATTTGGTCCGCCGCCTAAAATAAGCACTTTTTGTTTATCACTCTGTCGGTTTGTAACATTTGGCAGTTTTGTAATGTTTGTTGTTGAGTAGAGGTAAGGTGTGAGTGCTTCAAACTCAGCGGCACAGGTGTCTACTTCATTATATTCCAAACTGATACCAAGTTTTTTTCTTGCTTCATAGACCAGATCTTCACTCACTGTTTCCTGGGAGTTTTTCGCTATAAGCTGTGCAATTCTTTTGTCAGAAAAACCGTCAACTTTTACTTTTCGCATTAACTCCTCATCAAAAAGGATTTTATCGCTGACAGTTGCTTCTGTTTCTATAATCTCTTGAATTTGATATAAGAACCATGGATCTATCTGACATGTCTCAAACATCTCTTCTATGCTCATGCCACGACGAAAACCTTCGGCAACATATAAAATTCTGTCAGCATTGGGACGACGGATTTCATGTTTGACAAATTCATCATCTGCCTCAATGTCATCAAAACCGCAAAGTCCCGTCTCAAGGGAACAGAGTGCTTTTTGAACAGACTCTTTAAAAGTACGGCCTATTGCCATCACTTCACCTACTGATTTCATAGATGTGCTGAGTGTACTTTCGGCTTCAGGAAATTTTTCAAATGTAAAACGCGGTATTTTTGTGACAACATAGTCAATTACCGGCTCAAAGGCAGCAGGTGTCCCTGTGATGTCATTTTCAATCTCATCAAGTGTAAATCCAACTGCAAGGAGTGTTGCAACTTTGGCAATAGGATACCCTGTAGCCTTACTTGCAAGAGCAGATGAGCGTGATACACGTGGATTCATCTCTATAACTATCATGCGTCCTGTTTTTGGATCGATGGAAAACTGAACGTTTGAACCACCCGTATCTACACCGACTTCACGTAAAATGGCAAAAGAAGCATCACGCATTCTTTGGTACTCTTTGTCTGTTAATGTAAGGGCAGGGGCAACAGTGATAGAATCACCTGTATGAACACCCATAGGGTCAAAGTTTTCAATAGAGCATACAATGATACAGTTGTCCTCTTTGTCACGGATAACTTCCATCTCATACTCTTTCCAGCCAAGCATTGATTCCATGATTTCTATTTCATTAACCGGTGAAGCCGAGATGCCCTCTTGAGCCAGTTTTTTAAACTCTTCCATATTATACGCTACACCGGAACCACCGCCGGCAAGTGTAAAAGAGGCTCTTGAAATGACAGGAAAACCTATCTCTTTAACAACTTCTATAGCCTCTTCAACACTGTAGGCATTTCTGCTTTTTGGCAGATCCATACCGATTTTTGTCATTGCTTCATTAAAAAGCTGTCTGTCTTCGCCTTTGTTAATCGCTTCGGGATTTGCACCTAAAAACTCTACACCTTCGAGCATTCCTTTTTCATACATACTCATAGCAACATTGAGTGCAGTTTGTCCGCCCATAGTCGGTAAAACTGCATCTACATTTTCATCTTTGATGATTTTGGCAATGACATCTTCTTTGATAGGTTCTATATAGGTTCTGTCAGCAAATTCCGGATCAGTCATGATGGTTGCAGGATTCGAATTGATGAGAACAACGCGGTAACCCAATTCTTTTAATGTTTTAACAGCCTGTGTTCCAGAGTAGTCAAATTCACAGGCCTGACCGATAATAATCGGGCCGGAACCTATAAGTAAAATAGTTTTTATGTCGGTGCGTTTTGGCATTTGTTCCCTCTTAAAATATGGTTATATAAATTTAGAGATTATAGCCAAAAGGCACTTAATAGGAGTTTAGTCAGTATGTAAAAGTATAGATAACTGATGCAAGTCCAGAGTAAATAAATTTATTGTTTACCAAAGGGCTGTTGTAGGCACTGTTTGGAATTCTGTCTGCTCTTATGTTAACAAGGGCTGAGAGTTTCTTTGTAAGAGGGTATTTGATATATGTTTGCACGGCAAATGAAAATCCTCCGTTTGGCGAGTAAGCAGGACGCTGCAGTGTTGCTTCTGAATTTTTGATTCCATAATAATAATCAAGAAATTTTTTAGGCTGGTATAGAAGTACGGCACTTGGATAAAAAGTAAATCGACCTACTGTGTACTCATCACCAATTTCTACACTGCCTATCCATGAATTATATTTGTTGAGAATGTCTGCCAAAAGCATCACTTCTATATAGGTAGAATTTTTATAGCTGGCACTAAAAGCAACACCACCTTCCATTGTTGAGTCTTTGTCACTCATTCCTTGCAAAGAGGCAGAGTCTGATGCTTTGTAACCTAGTGTTCTCGGCTGTACAGTCAAGGAAAATCCCCAGGCATATTCTTCTTGTTTGTCTCCTAAAAAGTAAAGACCGAATCTGCTCCATCTTGCATATACAACAGAATTGTCAAAAAATATTACCGGTGAAGGTAAAATAAGGGCAGAAGCCTCTTTGTAAGGTTGACTTTGAAAGTAAGGTCCGGCACCGATTGTAAGTTCCTGTTTGTTTTCATGGGCATTAAGATGTAAAAATAACAACACTGAGATTAAGAGATACTTCATTTTAGATTCCTTATTATATGAAAATAACCCGGCTCGTTCGCCTTGTAATATTGCTCAACGACAGCATTTTGATAGCCTTGTGATCTTGTGACAGAGAGAATTTTTCCCACTTTGAGACCTTTAAAAAAGATATTGTCCAGACCTGATGTTATCACTTCATCACCGGGTTTGATACTAAACCAGGCCGGTATGAAATTGATAACTATGTTTTGTGCATTATTGCCATGTGCAATACCGGGTGCTTTTTCTTTGCCTACATAAACAGAGTAGGCACTTTTTATGTCAGAATTAAGAAGAGCAAGTGGTTTGTTGTTTTTTGGTATCACTATTCCTGCAACAAACTCTTTATATGTCAAACCATAAATTTTTGAAGCATTGTAATCAGGAATATCCATCCACAATCTGTTGATATTTCCAAATTTTTCATACGATATTGCACGGACAAGCTCTACTTTTGGGTTTGTTTTGAGTGAAGAGTTGTTTTCTTTGTACAAATCTTTGAGCTCAGAAGTGAGTTGCTGCAGGAGAAGATGATTGTTTTCATATTTTTGTAGTCTGTCTTTCAGATTTTCTATCTCTTGGGCTTGAAAAAAATGTTTATCTATCTTGTTTGTAAAAAAATTTATACTGTTATGATAGCTTGATTTAATGGAGTTTAATGCTGAAACAATCGGGGATTGTATAAGGTTATTGTAATACAGAGCACCCACAAAGAGTGCTGTTAGAATAAAAAAATAGACAAACGATTTTTTATTCATTCTCAAAAAGTTCTTGAAGGAGGTCTATCTCTTCTAAGGCTCTTCCTGTTCCGCGTGCAACCGCCAATAGCGGTTCATCTGCTACAAAGACAGGAATTCTGACAATGTCAGAGAGATATTTGTCAAGCTGACGGATTAAAGCACCGCCACCGGTTAAAATAATACCGTGGTTGACAATATCACCGGCTAAATCAGGTGGCATTCTTTCTAAAACATCGCGTAGTGCTTCGGCAACTTCTTTGAGTGGTTCTTTCATTGCCTCTCTTGCATCTTCGCTTGTGAGTTCTACCGAACTGAGCAGTCCTTCAACCTGGTCGCGTCCGTTAACCACCATTGTAAGTTCCTGGTCAAGTGCTACAGCTGTTCCGATGTTGATTTTTATCTCTTCGGCAACTCTTTCTCCAATAAGAAGATTGTACTTTTTTCTTACATAGTTGACAATACCATGATCGATCTTGTCTCCGGCTGTACGGATGGACTTTGAGAGTACAAGTCCACCAAGAGAGACAACACCTATTTCAGTTGTACCGCCACCAATATCTACAACAAGATTTCCCTGTGGTTCACGAATATCTATACCGGCTCCAATTGCTGCCGCCATAGGCTCTTCTATGAGAAAAACCTCGCGTGCTCCGGCACTTAAAGCAGACTCGCGAACAGCTTTTCTTTCAACCTGTGTCAGTCCGTAAGGTACGCAGATAATAATACGGGGAGATATTAAAGAACTTCTTCCGTGTGCTTTTTCGATGAACTTTCGTATCATCTTTTCTGTCATATCAAAATCAGCTATAACACCGTCACGCATAGGACGGATGGCTTTGATGTTGCCGGGAGTCTTACCTACCATCTCTTTTGCTTCATGTCCGACAGCGAGTACGCGCTGTTGTCCATACTTCTCGGTTTTGACAGCAACAACAGAAGGCTCGTTGATAATGATTCCCCGACCTTTTGCTATTACGATTGTATTGGCAGTTCCCAAGTCGATTGAAAGGTCATTTGAAAAGAGTCCGACTATTTTATTAAATATCATTTATTGTGCCTTATGCTGTTTTTTGTGTTGTTTTCTTAATGTAGAGCGGTTGTTCGCCATTTTCAATGACCTCTTTTGTAATCATAACTTCATAGCCGCTGTATTCAGGGAGTTCATACATGATATCTATCATGCTCTCTTCTAAGATTGCACGGAGTCCCCGTGCTCCTGTTTTTCTTTTAATGGCTTTTTTGGCTATAACCCGCAGAGCATCTTCTTCAAAGTTCAGTTCAACATCATCAATGGCGAAAAGCTTTTTATACTGTCTTGCAAGTGAGTTCTTCGGCTCTGTTAAAATGCGTACCATGTCATCTTCAGTGATTTCATTGAGTGAGGCAATAATAGGAAGACGACCGACAAGTTCAGGAATAAGCCCGTAATGAACCAAGTCATCCGGTTCAACCATGTCAAATGTAGGTTTCTTCTCTTCTTTTGTTTTCTTTTCCTGTCCGAATCCAAGAACATTTTCACCCTGTTTGCGTTTTAAAATATCTTCAAGTCCGTCAAATGCACCACCGCAGATAAATAAAATATTTGTAGTATCAATAGAAGTAAATTCCTGGTTGGGATGTTTTCTTCCGCCCTTTGGAGGGATGTTTACAGAAGAACCTTCGATGATTTTTAAAAGTGCCTGTTGCACACCTTCTCCTGAAACATCACGGGTAATAGAACGGTTTTCACTCATGCGTGAAACTTTGTCTACTTCATCAAGAAAAATGATACCTTTTTGCGCACGTTCGACATCTCCGTCTGCTGCCTGAATGAGTTTTGTCAAAATGTTTTCAACATCTTCACCGACATATCCGGCTTCTGTCAGACTTGTCGCATCTGCAATGGCGATAGGGACATTCAAGACTCTTGCAATAGTCTGCGCCATCAGTGTTTTACCGCTTCCTGTAGGACCGATAAGCAGGATGTTTGATTTTGCAATTTCTGTATCATCTTCATCTGATTTGTGCATTTTAAATATACGCTTGTAGTGATTATAAACAGCAACGCTTAAAAGCTTTCTTGCTCTTTCCTGACCGATAATATACTCACCCAAAAAAGTATCAAGTTCTTTTGGTGTCATAAGTTTGTGTACTGCATCAACAAGTTCACTGTTATTTTCTTTTGCAAGTTCTTTTTCATCACCAAACATTATTTTGTAAGCCGAAACAACACAGTTTTTACAAATGTAAACACCGTTGCCTGCTATTAGAGGGTTTTGTTCGCTTTCGCTTGCATCACAAAAGCTGCAATGTCTGTGTATCATACTTTTTTCCTTTCAAACGGAATTCCGCGTTTTGTTGTAATGACAAAATTACATAAGTCTGTTACATAATGATTGTCTGTATTTTCCAGTAGTTCGCTTGCTGTATCTTTGAGTGGTTTGCCCGATTCAAAAAGTTCTCTGTATGCTGATTTGAGGGCATTGATATCATCACGCTCTAAGTGTCTTCTGAGCCCTGTAAGATTCAGTCCCCGCAGTGAGGCACGGTTTCCCTCAGCCATACAAAAGGGAGGAATATCCTGTGCCAAAGCCGAAGCGCCGCCTATCATGGCATAGTCACCAATATGTACAAACTGATGGATAGGTGTCATGCCGCCAATGACAACATAATTTCCGAGTTCAACATGTCCTGCAAGTGTTGCAGCATTTGCCAAGATACAGTGGTTTCCAATGATAACATCATGTCCCAGGTGAACATATCCCATAAAGAGGTTGTCATTTCCTATGATGGTTTTGCCACCACCGCCTTTTGTACCCGGATTAAAAAGAGTAAATTCACGAATAGTATTGTTGTCACCGATGATGAGTTCAACATCTTCACCGTTAAATTTAAGGTCTTGTGGAATGGAACCGATTACTGCATGTGAAAAAATTCTGTTGTTTTTGCCGATAGTCGTTTTTCCATAGATACAGCTGCTTGCATCTATGCTTGTTCCATTGCCAATTGTTGCTTCACTTGAGATAAAGCAAAACGGGCCGATTGTAACATTTTCTCCGATTGTTGCGCCGTCTTCAATAACGGCAAGTTGCGATATTTGAGACAAAAAATAATCCTTTACTTGTCAACTATCATAGCTTTGAGTTCGGCTTCACTTGCCAATTTATCATCAACATATGCTTCACCTTTGAGCATCCAGATAGTACCTTTTTGTTTTATGACAGAAATTCTGTATTCGAGTCTGTCTCCCGGTTTTACAGGAGTTCTGAATTTTGCTTTGTCTATGCTCATGAAATAGACTACTTTGTTTGCTATCTCTTCCTCTGTAAGGTCTCCCATACTTAAAAATGACAATATTCCGCCAGCCTGTGCCATGCCCTCTAAAATCATAACACCCGGGTAGATGGGATGCCCCGGAAAGTGACCTTCAAAAACCGGTTCTGAAATTGAAACATTTTTGTAAGCAGTGACCGATTTTCCTTTTTCGAGCTGTGTCACTCTGTCAACTAATAAAAAAGGATAACGGTGAGGAAGGATTTTTTGTATTTCTGTAACATCCATAAGCATATATATAAACCTTATAATTTTTTTGATATTTTATCTAATTTATTGTTAAGAAAAGATAATAAGTTTTTCTTTGGTATCTTCATATACCTTTGCATCGAGTTCAAGCGTAAGCTTGGTCTGTGGTATATCCTGAACGACTATTATGGGTGTTATGTCATAATTTGAACCCGATACAACAGCTCTGAGTTTCTGTTCTTTTTCAAAATCCAAAGGATTGTAAATAAGTTCTTTAACAGATTTGTAGTTGGAATTGCTTAAATCATTGTAGGTTTGCAAAGTAATAAACTTTATCTCTTTACGGTTAAAATAATGAATATTGTTGTGTGAAAACTCTATACGTCCCTGTGCTTTTTTTCTCGGAAGTGTAGAATAACTTAAAGCATAGGCTTCTACAGGCTCTTTTTTCCCTGATATAAGTTTACAATGAAACTGTCGGTAGTTCAAAAATTTCTGTTTTACAATTTTATACTCTTTACCTTCATCCTCAAGTTCATTACGTTTTGTATACATGTAAAGGCGCTCTTCAATGGAAGCAGGCAGAGTTTGCCCTGAAATCGGAGAAAACATCTCATCCATCAGTCTGTTTTGTTGATCTCTTTGCATAGTAAGCCCAAAAATACAGCCGCAGTAATCCTGGCGATAGAGTTGCTTCTCTTTTGTCACACGGCTTTGATCTTGTGTGCCGCCGCCGCTTCTGTAATCTACGGCGATAAACTCAACACCATGACTTTTATAAAACTCATCACCGACACGTTTGAGTTGTTCTTGTGATTTAAGAGGGCTTACAAGCAGAGTAGTTGTGATTTTTTTCTCACCAAGTTCAAGGGCTTTTTTCGCACTCGTTGTAAAGCGCTTGTCAAAACAGACTTCACAGCGTGCTCCCTTTTCAGGTTCTTTTTCGAGTCCCCGAACGGCTTCAAGCCAGTTTTCATAATCATATTCACCTTCCAAGAGTTCTATTCCGAGTTTCTTGCAACTGCGTTTGACATCAAGCAGGCGGAGTTGGTATTCGGAATAGGGATGAATATTTGGGTCATAAAAAAAGCCGGTAAGTTTTTCTTCTGGAAAATCTTTTTGAAGTTTTTCCAAGAAGAAGTGCGAGTCAACACTACAGCAAATATGTACTAAAATTATTAGTCCCTTTTTTCGTGAATTTCTATAGTTTTTATTTCATCTTGACCTTCTATTGAATCTAAAACAGCAAAACTCTCTGCATCGTCTTCTTCAATTCCGCCAAATACTGTGTGTACACCGTCAAGGTGAGGACATGGCACAAAACAGATAAAGAACTGGCTTCCACCTGTGTTTTGTCCAGCATGAGCCATAGACAGTGTTCCTTTTACATGTTTATGTGTGTTTTTATCAGTTTCACATGCTATGGACCAGCCAGGACCGCCTGTACCAGTTCCCTGCGGACAACCGCCCTGTGCCATAAAGCCGGGAATTACACGGTGAAAGCTAAGATTGTCATAAAATCCTGTTTGTGCCAGGTGTGCAAAGTTTGCAACCGTGTTTGGTGTTTCCTCAGGATAGAGTTTGATCCAGATATCACCTTTGTTTGTTACGATTTTTGCATATTGCAGTTTTGCTAATTCATCTTCGCTTAAATTGTATTCTTTGAGTTGTGCTTTTCCAAACATATAAACCTCTTTATTTTATTTTTTGTAATTATAGTTAAATTTTTATAAATATGTCTTGTACTTTTAAAATTAAGTTTCTGGTTAATATCGGTATAATTTTGCTTAGAAAAAACAGGGGTGAAAAATGCGAAAAAATAGATTTACATCTTTGACTATCAATCAGGCCAATACTGTTACAACTGTTTTTATATTGGTTTTTGTCATTATATTTGCCTATTTGCTGATAAAAGAAAATTATCAGGATTATGAAAAAGCGCTCTACAAGCAGGAACACAGTGTAGCTGATTACGGCGATACGCAAAAACAGCTCAAAAAGCTCCTGATAAAAAATACTCTGGCTATCGTAACGCTCTCTTTTATACTGTTTGCAATAATGCTTGGGCTGTATAAGATATTTTACGCATTGATTCAAAATGATATGCATCTGTTTTTGAATTTCTTTAAAAGTGCAGCACACAAAGAAGCATTGTTGAGTCCTGATGAAATTTTTTTTAAAGAGTTTAAAGAGATGGTTTTGTATGCAAATGAAATGGTGGAGACGATAAACAAGCAAAAGGCATCACTCAAAGAGATAAATTTTATGCTTGAAAAAAAGGTACAAAATAAAACATTGCATTTGCAGCAGGCAAATGCAAAGCTTTTAGAAGAGAAAAAGTTTTCAGAGGAGATACTTGCCGCACAGAAAGAGTTTTTGCGTTATACTGTGCATGAAACAAACACCCCTCTGAGTATTATTTTGACAAGCATAGAACTGTACGAAATGAAAAATAAAAAAGACAGGCAGCTTGCTAAAATTGAGGCAGCCGCAAAAAATATATTTAATATATATGATGATTTGAGTTATCTGGTGAAAAAAGATCAGGTGCCGTACCCCAAAGTTTCCATCGAACTGGTTTCCTATCTTAGTACGCGTATAGAGTTTTTTAGGGATGTAGCACATCTGTCCAAAATTGATTTTGAGTACAGCAGTGATATGGACAGGGTTTATATTTATTTTAACGAAACGAAACTGCAGCGAATTGTAGACAATACTATTACAAATGCTATTAAATACACTTTGCCGGAGGAAACAGTCTCTTTACATGTAAAGCAAAGAGGAGCGGAAGTTATGTTTAGTGTATCAAGCAAGTCCAAAATTATAAAAGATCCCAAGAAAATTTTTGATGCCTACTACAGAGAAAATAACAGTGTAAAAGGATTTGGTTTGGGATTGCAGTTAGTAAAAAATATTTGTCAAGAAGACAATGTGAATATAGATATCAGTTCAACAGATACGCTGACAACATTCAGATACAAATTTAAAATGATGGGTGAGTAATGAAAATATTTTTACTTGAAGATGAATTGATGTTAAATGAGTCTATACATGAGTATCTGCAAGCACAGGGACATAAAATAATAAGCTTTACAGACGGACTCGAAGCATTTGACAACCTGAAAAAGGATGTGTATGATTTGCTTATTCTAGATATAAATGTTCCAAATATAGACGGATTAAGCCTGCTGGAAAAACTTCATGCTCTTAAAATTCATACACCCACTATTTATATCAGTGCTTTGGTAGATATAGAAGATATATCCCGTGCGTATGATCTGGGATGTTATGATTACCTGAAAAAACCCTTTCATCTAAAAGAACTTGCTTTGAAAATAGACAGAATTCTAACAGACAAAGATATCCCTCTGGTATTTTTAAGGCTTTCAAAAAATTATATGTATGATCAGGAAAAAAATACGCTCCTGTTTAACAATACTCCCCAGATTCTTACAAAAAAACAATCACAAATTATAGATATTTTAGCCAGAAACAGAGGAAGAGTAGTCGATTTTGAACAGTTTCGCATCTATGTATGGGATGAGCAAATAATAGATAATGCAACAATAAGAGCAGAGGTCAACAGACTGAAAAAAAGTTTAAAGGAAGATATCATCAGCAATGTCCGGGGAATGGGATATATGATAGAAAAATAAGTAGAGTCTTGGTTGTTACCTATTGATACACAGCAGAGATAAGATTACAATTTTATGATAAAAATATGAATTGCTACGTTAATGCTATGTTTTGGATTTATGATTACCTTATCAAAAAGTGGAGGAATATATGAAAAAAATTGCATTAAGTATGTTTGTTACAGTGTTGGTAACAAGTGTGTATGCTGATTATGACGGCGTAAATATAAAGTTAAAGCATGGTGTTACACATACACCAGAGGTGCATGTTCTTTCCGATGACATCAAAGATATGTTTGTAAAAGGAAAAACAAGCGGTCAGATAAGAATGTTTTATGTAGACAGAGAGTATCAAGGTGGTTCAGGAGCAGATACGCATAGAGATGCTACTGTTTTAGGCGGTCATCTCAAATATGAAACAGCTACACTCAACGGTATTCGCGTAGCTACTGCTTTTTATACTGTACAGGACTTGGGAATCCAGCAACATACTGCACAGTCACCGGCACTTCTTGGAACCGGGTATAAGTCATATTCAATTCTTGGTGAGGGTTATCTTGGATACAATTTCAGTGAGCTTGGACTAAAAAGTGATGCCAAGCTTGGTTATCAGCGGTATGATTCTTTAATGATGGGGTCAGATGATGCAAGAACACTTCCAAATACTTTTAGAGCGTATAAGTTTGTAAGCAAGGATATAAAAAACATTACTCTGCAGATAGCACATGTAGACAGAATTGCATATGGAACATTTGCAAATATCTATTCAGGTGGCGGAATACTTGCTGCTACTTCAGGATACACTTCAAGAGGAATCAATGCTACAACAGGAGTATCAACCGGAGAGTATCTAAACTTAGGGATCGCAACAACAGGAAGAAAAACTGCCGGTGTTACAAATATTCAACTGAAATATACAGCGAAGAATTTCCATATAGATCTCTCAAATGATTATGCCTGGGACCTTTATAATACACTCTATGCTGATGCTG
>JALSKR010000001.1 GCA_026988735.1 Sulfurimonas sp. | reverse complement strand
TCGTTTCAACCTCTTTTACATCTTCTAGCGAGGTAAACATTTGGACTAAAATCGTATCACTGAAAAGATCTACATCATTTACATGTAAATAATCTAAGAACTCTTTTTTTGAGGTATATTTATAGTTAAGCTGTTTCATAAGGTACTTTAATTTTTGATTTATTATACTAAAGTAATGCTTAATTTTATTTTCTAAGTGATTTTAAGTTAAATATAGATAATATATTAAATATAAAATATTAGTTTAAGGAAGAGATATGTGTATACGGATTATAGTCTTGTTACTATTTTTATCTAACAGTGTATTTGCTTCGCAAAACACTCAAAAATCTTCAGCGGTAGTCAGCGTGCAATGGCTTCAAAAACATCTTGATGACAAAAATCTTGTTATCATAGATGTAAGAGAGAAAGAAGCATATAAAAAAGGTCATATAAAAGGGGCTGTAAATATGCCTGTCATGGAGGACTTTTTTACTCCACAATCATTACAACTTCCAAAACTTTCATTTCTAAAGAATTTGTTTTCAAATGCCGGAATTGATAACAATACAAAAGTTGTCATATATGATAATGGTCAATTTTGTTGGGCAGCCAGAGCCTACTGGGTTTTACAGGTTTTAGGTCATAAATCTGTTTGGCTTTTAGAGTATGGATATGGAAAATATATACAGGAATCTCTTCCTATAAGCACAAAAACCCCAGTTCGAAAATATAAAAATTTCACGATTCAAATAAATAGTGATATGATACAAACAAAATTGGGAGTTATGATGGCCATAGGAAAAAATCCAATTTTAGATGGGCGAAGTGAAGATATGTATATGGGAAGAGTCTCTATAGCAAAAAGGTATGGGCATATTCCAACAGCACAACTTTTTAGTGGTTCAAACAATTATCAAATTACAAAAAATGGAAATAAGATAAAAAACCTGCAAGAGTTAAAAAGTATTTATGCCAAACTACCTAAAGATAAGCAGATTATTTTATATTGTCAAGATGGTGCGGATGCAGCATTGGATTATATATTTATGGATGAATTAGGATATAAGGCTGCAATATATGAAGGTTCATGGATAGAATGGGGAAATGATGAACATACTCCGATTGAGAACCCTTCTGCAAAAATTATAAAGAAAAAATAAGCTATGAAATTTTATAAAGGTTCGATTGAAAAAAAACTACTCAACATTATTGTGCTGACAACTTCTGTTGCGATTTTGAGTGGATATTTTGTTTTTGTAGGTTGGTATATTCATCAGCAAAAAGCAAAAGACATTGAACTTTCCCGTGTGATTAGCAATGTTATAAGTCAGGATGTGGCAAAGATTCTTTATTTTGATGATATTTCTGCTGCAACTGATGTAACTCAAAATTTAAAGTCATTTGCAAATTTAGAAGGTATTGTACTTTATAAAAAAGATACAACACAATTTTTCCAATATTTTAAAAAGGCTAAATTACAAAAAATAAATATATTTAACAAAAATGAATGCCCAAGTGTTAAATCGGAAGGTAAAAGACTATACATTTGTACAAAACTTTTTTATCAGGGTACTTTTTTAGCGTATGCGCAGTATTATTTTTCAACAGAGACATTAATTGATATTTTTTTTGATAATCTGCTCTTTTTACTTTTGGCACTTTTTTTTGTAAATATCATAGCTTATATTCTTGCAAAATATTATGCAAAACATTTTACTAATCCGATTTTAAAACTTGTACAATTTTTAGAACAAATTAAAAATGAAAATTATTTAACAGATAGAGTTGTAACAAATGAAGACAATGAATTTGGTTTGCTGTATGAAGAGATAAACACAATGCTCGAAAGACTGGAGGCTTCTCACCAAAATTTAAAAATAGCTGCTGTTGCTTTTGACATCAATAACGGGATGCTGATAACAGATAAAAACAGTAAAATATTACAAGTAAATAAAGCCTTTGAAGAACTCACAGGATATAGCAAAGATGAAGTGATAGGGAAAAAGCCTTCTTTGCTAAAATCAGGCAAACACAATGATGCATTTTATAAAAATATGTATAAAGAGTTGGCAAATAATAATTTTTTTGCAAGTGAAATTATTAATCGTAAAAAAGACGGAACATTTATTACTGAAGAGTTTACTATTCGCACAGTTCGTAATGATACTGGAGAGATTATTTATTATGTAGCTTCATTTTTTGACATCAGTATACAAAAAGAGATGGAGAAAAAACTTGAGTATCTTGAAAAATATGAACAGTTGACAGGTTTGATAAACAGAAAATATTTGATACAGATGCTACAAAATGAAATCAATAAACAACAGGCATACAAGAGTTGTGCTTTTATTTGTATGGATATTGAAAAATTTAAAATACTGAATGAAGCATACGGTTTTCATTTTGGTAATAAAATTTTAAAAGCTATATCTGAGAGATTGTTAAAAGACTTTTCGTATGCTAAGTGTATAGCAAAGATAGGAGCAGATGAATTTTTACTTTGGTTTGTTTATGAATATCAGGATATAAATGATGTTGCGTCCTATGCCAAAGCTGAGGCAGAAAAGATTTTAACTACCATAACAAAACCATATAATATAGAGGGTGTCACTGTTGATATTTCGGCCTATATTGGTATAGATATTCGTTCTGGAAAAGAGATTGCCTCTGCTGAATCAGTTGTTAAACAGAGTGTAAGTGCTGTTAGTATTGCAAAAGAAAAGCATCAAAGAGTAGCATTTTATGATGTAAAATATCAAGACAAATCATTACAATATCTTAACATGCATACAAAACTGCTCAAAGCTATTAAGGAGCAAGAGTTTAGGCTTTTTTATCAGATGCAACATAATGAAAAAGCAGAGCCAATAGGTGCTGAAGCTTTAATGCGTTGGGTGCAAAAAGACGGAACGGTCATTCCTCCTGTAAAGTTTATTCCATTTTTAGAAGAATCGGGACTTATTCTACAGTTGACTGAATGGATTGTAGATACTGCCTGTAAACAACTTTCACAGTGGCAAAAAGACGAAAAGACGAAACATCTCAGTATTTCAATCAATGCAACTTCACAGGAGTTTAATCATGATGATTTTGTTTCTACAATTGTTTTTTATCTTAAAAAATATAATGTGGCAAAAGGACTGTTGAAAGTAGAATTAACAGAATCAGTATTGGTGAATGACAAAGAAAAAGTAATTGACAAGATGAATAAATTAAGAGCCACAGGGGTGAAAATATCTCTTGATGATTTTGGTACGGGTTTTTCTTCTTTATCGTACTTAAAAGATTTGCCGATTGACCAAATAAAAATAGATCAGACCTTTATAAAAAATATACAAAAAGATGAAAAAGATGTTGCTATTGTGAAATCTGTTTTGGTTTTGGGGGAAGCTTTTCATGTGAATGTGATTGCTGAAGGTGTAGAGACACAAGAAGATTTTGAATTGTTAAATCACCTCCATTGTAAAATGTACCAAGGTTATTATTTAGCAAAACCAAAACCCATAGAAGAGATTACTATCTGACATTGATTCTCTTCATAGGCGGTTTGTAGTGTGGGTCTTTTCCTGCTACTGTCCACAGCTCTTTTGCCAAAGCACTGACGGTTTTTTTGAAGTTATCTTCTATGAGTACAAGGTTTGCAAAACTTTCATAAAGCAGTTGTTCTTCTTCTTTACATGTAAGTATATTTTCTTGCTTTGGAAGCGCTAGTGCTGTTTTGTTTTTTAGGTTATACAGATGCCAGAGGCTGAGGAAATCTTCGGAGTATTTGTTTAAAATGTGATGGGCATAGAGTTGAAAATTTTTACAGTTGCTTTTTTCAAAAAGTGTTACTATGAGTGTGAGTGTCTCTTTTAAGTGGACAAAAGGCACCATAGAAAAGAGCTGTCTTGCTACGCTTTGACCGGTGTCGTGTTCTGCACCTATAAAAACTCTTGCACCGCCGTCTGTGTCTCCAAAATTGTTTGTTTTGAGCCCTATAAGCCCGATGTCCGTGTGGCGGTGACGTCCGCACCCTTTTGCACAGCCTGAAAAGCCGATTTTTATTTTATGTTTGTAGATTTTTTCAAGTGGCAGATACTTGGCACTTTCATCTTTAATGCTCCAGACGGCATAAGGGCAGAGATTGCCGGCACAGGCAACTATGGTCGAACTCAGTGCGGGTGAGGCAAAAGGCGCCTTTTTTTCGCTTATGCCGAGGATGTAGATATTTTGGTCAATCCCCAAACGGATTTGGGCATTGTGTTTGTTAGTATAGTCACTTATTTGCCGCATTTCCTGTGGTGTGAGGCGTGCAAAATCTGTTTGGTAACAAAAAGCATAGGTACTGTCTTTTAAAAGTTCAAACTCTTCAAACTCTTTATGCAGGAGTTGTATTTCACCTGCAGTTTTAAACTCTTTGCCATATATATTTTCTATGAGTTCTTTGAGTTTTGCTAACCCCATCTCCTCTATCATATAAAAAAGTCTGGTTTTTGAACGAGAAAAGCGTGAACCGTGTGTGTAAAATGTTGCAACAAATGCTTTAAAAAAATCAAAAACTTCTTCATAGAGTAAAAATATGTCTGCATCCTGCGCAATTTCCGTATTTTTGCCTCCCATATAAACATTAAACCCGTAAATATCGTCTTTTTTCGCCAAAGCAAAGTAGAGGTCATTTGCAAAAAAAGAGTTGACATTTGCTTCATTTCCCGAGATGCCGATGCTCACACGGCGCGGAAGCATACCGACATATTTCGGATTTTGGATGATGTAGTCCTGCATCTGTTTTATCAGGGGATAGACTTCTATCTTTGCATGTTTGTTGGCACCGTCGTAAACATCGGTTACGATATTTCTGATGTTATCACCAAAACTCTGCCAGGTAATGAGATTGTTTTCATTTAAGAGTCTGAAAAGTTCATGGACATCATCAGCTTCGACATCATGGAGTTGAAAGCCTGCACGTGCCGTTATAACAAGGGTCAAATCATATTTGTTGACTATATCTGCTAAAAAACTAAACTGTTTTGTACTGATTCTCCCTCCGGCAACGCGAATACGGATTGTAAATTCATCTTCCAAAAAATCGGTATTGAAAATCCCGAAATCCTGCAGATAATACCGGTCACCTTCACCCAGACTCTCAAAATCAATGGTGTCAAACTCTTTTATAAAATAGTCATAGGGTTTGAGTCTGGCTTTATACTGTTCGCGTCGGTTAAGTTGTTTTTCAAAATCTTGTGTTTGCATATATTCCCTACATGTAAAATGATAAAATAGATAATAGCAATTTTTTGTTGAAAAGCGAATATATAGATGGCAATTTTTGCTAACAAACAAACTATGTTATAATTAAAACAAAAAAAGGACAAGACCTATGGCAAAAGAACACTCATTTGATATAACGGCAAAAATAGATATGCAAAATTTGAAAAATGCCATCAACCTGGTAGACAGAGAAG